>JAQTRI010000438.1 GCA_028711905.1 Candidatus Wallbacteria bacterium
CTTTGATTCCTGCCTGAATGTGAGAAATGGTTGTAAAGGGCGGGGGTTTCCCGCTCTATTTTTTCTGTGCTGAAATTTAGAATAGAATCTTTTGGCAGTATCCTGTACAATACTGAATCAAATAATTCGATCGTACTAAATCTCAAAGCAACTGAGATTTTGACAGATTTTCTAATAGACAAAAAGCGCATTTATTTGGTAGAACCATTTTTAGATAAAAAAGCGATTTCCGAGATATGTAATAGCGATGTCATCCTATGCCCAGCTAAAGATTATATTAACAAATCATTAGTTTCCCCGTATTCGGTGTATCTTCTAATAACCGATAGATGCAATTTGGCTTGTAAGCATTGTTTCGTTTCGGGGTCCCATATTAATAAGAAAGCGTCTTTGCTTTCATATTCCGACATAACCAGTATAATTGACCAATTGTGCGATATGAATGTTTTTAAATTGGTTATTACAGGGGGAGAACCTTTCCTTCGGGATGACATTCTAGACATTGTACACTATGCGAATACTCAAAAACTGAATGTTCAAATAAATTCAAATGGCTCTTTGATAACTGACAAACTTTTACAAGAAATCTCAAAAAGAAAGTTACAAATATCTCATTTTACTTTGTCTTGTGAAGGATATGAAGAACTCCATGACGAAGTGCGCGGGAAAGGCAATTTTCAGAAATTTTCGAACTCAGTAAATATCCTGAAAAGCTATGGGTTCGAAGTGTTGATAAATATTGTAGCCAGAAGCGAGATTATGAAAAACAAAGATAGAGTTTTCTCGCTATTGAACTCTATGCAGTGCAAAAGATTCAATTTTGCAATGCTTCGTCCAACGGGCAGCGCAATTTTCAATCGAGAGTACTTCTCGTACTCAATTAATGACACCATCGATTTCTTTCGAGATGTCAAGCAGTTCCAAAAGGATCATGGTTTAGAATCTTATGCTGAAATCATTGATTCGCCTACATATTATAGATTTGCCGGAAGCTTTTGCAATGCGGCATCTGTGTCTTTGGCGATCACCCCTGCCGGGTGTGTGACACCCTGTCCATATTTGGATGAACTTTGTGGAATGCTGGATATTGATCTGGACAATGTTTATGACAAACCTCTTGCAGAGATCTGGAAAAAATCCAAGTCATTCAGCTACATGAGAGAATTTTCAAACAGTTGCCAAAGTTGCATGTTTGCTTCGTCATGTGGCCAGCAGTGTCCCGTGGAATCCTATGTAAGAGGCGACATCAAAGGGCGCGGATTATACTGTCTGTTTGATGATCATACAACTTTGCTAAAGGACAAATTTTTAACTTGATGGAAACTTATAGCAAAGTGTTTAAGTTTATAAGTAAGATCTCATCCCGTATTTTTAGGGACAAATTCAGATTTTCGCTGTATGTTGCATTGATGGTGCTGTTCGTTGGTTGCAAACAGATCTATCCTCTAATGCTTAGAAAAATAATCGATGTATTGATTCCGAGCAAAGATTTGTCTCTGCTTCTGATTTATGTTGCTTTATTAGCCGGGGTGAAACTCTTGGAATTCTCTTCCGTGTCTGTAGAAATTCTTATCGGAATGGTATTATCAACGAAATTTACTCTGAATCTGAAAATCAACTTCCTGAAGAATTTTTTCATGCTGTCCGCGGATTCCATTGATGACCTTGGAACAGGAGCGGTTATTCAGAGATTTGATGATGATATTGGTAATATTCAAAGCCTGATTTACGAAAAATTACTCTCCTTTGCAAGGGACATTTTACAGATCGTCTGGCTTCTTCCAATTATGATTTGGCTGGATGTTAGAATAACCCTGCTTCTGTTCATTGTGTTACCGATCAATGTATATTTGTCGATTTATTACGGCGATCGTCTGAAACTGGAAACCAGAGCTTTTCTTAAAATTCGTGACCAAATGAATTCATTCGTTTTCGAACGGTTCAAAAATGCAAGTCTGATCAAGTATTCGTCATCGGAAAAATTTGAAATATTGAATTACATCAAGCATTTCCGAAAATACTTTTCCTCTATGTACAGCAGGTATTACCTTGATCAAATATCCAAGGCATTTTACCAGATGGCGGTCGATCTATCTCCATTGGCTGTGCTGGGATATGGAGGTTACCTGATATTTCAAGGGAGATCCACATTGGGTACCATACTCGCCCTAACAAGTTATATTGATAGACTTTTTTATCCCATCAAGAGCATTTTTCTTTTTTCCAACACCTTGAATCAAATGGTTGTTTCCATCGAAAGATATGAAAACTTTATCGGAGAAAGCAGGAGTGAATCCTGCGGCACGCTCAAGCCGCAGGAGATTTTTCCCATAGTGTTTGACAATGTCGGTTTTTCTTATAGAAATCGAAATACAACATTGTGCAATTTCGGCTTGACGATCTCCAAAGGGGACCGAATAGGGATTGTTGGGGAGAGCGGCTGCGGGAAATCAACCGTAATCAAACTGTTAATGGGGCTTTACCAGGTTCAGTCGGGAGCAGTAAGATTCAATGGGCGCTGCATTGGAGATATTGATGTTCGCCATCTGAGAAGGCGGTTCAGCGTTGTTACACAAGATATTCTACTGCTGAATGCATCAATCAAAAACAACATCGTGTACAACAGCGGCTTTTCTGACGCTTCAGCGATAAACCGTGTGTGTGACATTTGTCAGTTGAATTCCATGTTGTCTCAGCTTCCAGAAGGTATCGAAACGAAGATTGGAGAAGGCGGCATCAAGTTATCCGGGGGTGAGAAACAGAGGGTAGCTATTGCTCGTGCGCTGCTACGCCAGACTGAGACCATTATCTTTGATGAAGCAACCAGTAATTTGGATGCGGAAACCGAAGCCCGCCTTATTAAAAACATCTTTGATGTGTTTAAAGATAATACCCTTGTTTTTATTGCACACAGGTTGAACACCATAAAGCAAGTTGACAGGATCATCGTGATGAAGGATGGTTGTGTTTCCGACAGCGGAACTCACGAATTTCTGATTAACACCAGTGTGACATACAGAAAAATGTGGGACCGGTTCAGGGACAACTGACCCTATTGTTCCTGCCAGCCTGTACCCAGAATTTCAATCCCTGATCCCATCCCCTAACAAGCGCCTGTCGAGCTGACGCTGATCGTGGAAGTCAGGGATAAAATATGACTTCCTGCTCAAGTTCGATGCCAAACTGTTTGTGAACCCTGTCCCTGACAATGCCGACCAGTTCTTCGAGCTGTGCAAAGGTGCCTGAGCCGTTGTTGACCAGAAAATTGGCATGTTTCGGTGATACCTGGCAGTCTCCGACTGAAAGGCCCTTGCATCCTGACTGCTCAATCAAGAAAGCCGCAGGCTGACGCCGCTCCTGTCCCGGCACAGTGACATTCTTGAAAAAACTGCCGGCGCAATAAATATG
>JAQTRI010000048.1 GCA_028711905.1 Candidatus Wallbacteria bacterium
TATGACAGGGCTTTCCAGTGCTTCAGAGAGGCTCTGGGGGAAGACCCGAAGGATCTGGCTGTTGAATCCATGTACTACAGGAGCAGGTTCAGGATTGTGCTCTCCAGAGTGGATGACTCCGGTTCCGGAAGCCTGAAACCAATATACGAAAGCATTGTCAGTGAAAAGAAAAACGACCCTGGCGCATCGTACCGCTGGTTTCAACTGGGACGATATTACTGCGAATCCGCAGGTAAAAGAGAGAAAGGGCTGGATTGTTTCGAAATCGCTCTGGCCCTGGACAGCGGCAACAGAGAACTGGTGGCCTATCTTAAGGCACTCGAACGCGCCAAAAGGGAAGAAGAAGAGCGTTTTGCCGAAGAAGAAAGGGAAAAACTCCTGGCCTTCGAGCTTGAAAGAGAAAAAAGGCGGCAGGAAGAGCTTGAAGCTGCAACCGGGCTTCTGGAAACTGAAACCGTTAAGCTGCGCAACCTGGAAGAAGAAAGAAAGGTACGGGAACTGGCTGAGCAGCGGAGACGGATGGCTGAATATCTGAAAACGATAGATATTGTGGAGATCAAGCCACAGGTCTTTTCCAGGCATGACACAACTGAGGTGCAGAAGGTACAGGAGCCGGAAAAGCCTTCACGGCTGGAAGAGGCCCGACGAATAGTGGACGAACATCTGCGAGGCAGTGAAGACCTGCTCAAGATGGACCGTGTCGATGAGGTCGATGAGCGCCTGGAGTGTGCTTTTGCTGAAATTCTTGCTGTCGACCCATACGATCTTAAAGCGCTGTACTACAGGATGCTTCTCAGTTTGAAGCGGGGAAGCATTGATGCGGTTGAACGGGCAGTGCTGCTGATGAAATCTTTAATCAAGTTCAGGCATGAAGATGCTGCAATGGAACGGGACGCGAAAGAGCTGATCGATTGTTTCCTTCGCGGGGTCATTGTTCAGAGCGCTTTGCAGGCGCACAACAACAGGGAAAGAAAACTGCTGGACGAAAAAAGCTTCAGGATCCGGCTTTTAGAAAATCGCGGTTATCTTGAAAGAAAAGACAGAAAATTATTGATTGAGGCAGTCACTCCGGCCGGGGAGCACCTGAGGCTGGAATGGTTGCTCTCAGGGAACAGATGCGGCAAGAGGTCCGGGATCTATATTATCGGCGAGTCAGGTCTGATCGAATGCCAGTTCCACGGATTAAGCCCTTTTCTCAAGAGCAATGTGCTGATCGAGGAATACTGATTTGATGCTCTCAAGCCTTGCGGCCATGGTGACTGCGGCCGGGATTATACTGACTGTCACCGGAGCGTATGCCTGGCTCAGGGGCAGGGGTGCCGGGCCTGGTCTTGCTCTCAGTGGCGCTATTCTCTTTGTCCTCAGCTTTTTTTCCTCGACAGTACAGATTATGTTCCTGGCGCACAACTCCTCGTATCACTTTTTGATTGAGATCATGGCTGCGTTATCTGCTGCAGCTGTGATCTTGGGGAGAAAGAAACTGGTGGCCGGGGATATTCACACACTCTTAGTTCGTGTGCGAAAAAGCGGACTGCTGCAGATTTTTTCAGCACTGTATCTATATCTGGCGGTTCAGGTTCTGCTGCTGCCCCCTTACAACTGGGACAGCATTGTTTACGGCCTGCCAAGGGTTCAGGCTATGATAGCCGAGAACAGTCTATTTCCTCAGAACCTGCACTCTGCCAGACAAGTATTGTTTCCACCTGGGTTTGATGCGCTGTCCTTTTTCTTTCTCCGCGGAGGAAGTGATTGTTTTCTGGCGCTGCCTTCTTTTCTGTGCTTTACGGCTCTATCGGCCGCTGCACTGGAACTGGTTTCTGCCGGCGGGAACCCTTCATTAAGGCTCAGATGCATTGGATTGGCTGCGATCATGATAGTCATATGCCAGACTCAGGTAATCCTCCAGGCCACCAACACAAAAAACGACCTGGCTGCTGCTGCTGCTGCTGCAGTCGCTCTGGCCGGTTGCGCGGCTTTTGTCCGCTCTGGTATAGCTGTTGGACCCGGTGTGACACTGGTTGCGCTGGCGGCCGGCATGAGTTTTAAGAGCTACTTCCCTGGCTTTGTCCTGCCATTTCTGGCCGTTTTACTCCCTTCTGTATGGATGAGCAGACCCGGCCTTGTGCGCCTGCGGAATTTTCCCATGCCCTTGACAATTCTTTCCGGCGTGATTTTATTCCTTCTTCTGATATTTCATGGGCATAATCATCTAGAATATGATAGCCCTTTCAGAAAAAACACTATAGTTTCTGATTTTACCAATCACGATGGATGGCGTGGAGCGAGCGCCAACCTGGGCCGTTATCTGCTGCAAGGCATAGAATGGCCGCGGTTTCTTGGCGGGGGGATGCTGGATACAGTCCATGACAGGGGGCTTGGCTCTAACAGGCTGACCGGTGCATGGAAACAAACCCCTGCGATGCTTATGTCATCGGCCCGACTGACTCCGAATGGTATCCTCAGCTGGTTCGGGCCCGCCGGATGGCTGGTGGTGCTGCCTGCTGTTGTCTGGGGAATGGCGCGTGGCCCGGCATTGATACGCGGTACAGGCCTGACCCTGGCCGGATTTTATATTGCAGTGTGCACAGCAGTGGCCTGGGCACCATGGCACGGGAGATACTTTCTGCTGTTTTACGCGTGCTCTGCCGGATGTGTCGCGTATTTCCTGTCCTCGTTCCGCATCAGAAAGCTGAGGCTTTTAATTGCTGCGGCCCTGATGATGGGATGGTATGCAGCATTGTTTAACGAAAGCAAGCCTTTTTTCGATTATTCGTCTCTGACAGGCATAAGCGCGTCCGGCACTGAAGGCACCAGCGGATGGTTTTTTTTCCATTGGATGCAGGATGTGCTTGAGCGCGACCGGAAGTATGCCCTGCTTTACGGTCGTGAAGCTATGGATTACTATGATCATAAGATTCCGACCGGCAGCAGGGTGCTGATACTGGCGGGAGAGGAATCAGGCATATTCCCGTTGCTGCTGAAACGGAGGGATCTGCGCAAAATCACTGCGACTTCTGAACGGGTTGCTCTGGAAGGCGGCTTTTTTCGAGTTGCAGAAGCCGCTGACTTCGCCCTGATTATGGAAAAATTTGATTTTATCGTGACAATCGGTGTCAATCCGCAGTTCCCGGTTCCCCTGAAGCCTGTATTCGCAGCAGGCGGCTCTCCAGCGGTGTCGAGATTTACAGTATTTGATCTCAGGTGATATGTATCTGAGTCTCAAAATGAGACTCAAAGTCTCAAAATGAGACTCTCTGAAAACAGAAAGTCCTGAAAAAACCTGATGTAAGCTGAAAAATCATTCAGGCACGCCAGATGCTTTACTTTATCATATCAAAATGCAGGGGGTATGATGAGGGACGAGCAGGATTTGTTCCAGGCCTATTTTTTTTTGCTGCTGCTGTTATTTTTTGTTTTCAGTTTCACGGACATGGTTTTTCTGCTGCTGGGATTATGCTGAAAAATCGAAGGGAAATGGAGCTGTTTCTGGGGTCATTGAATCACTGCGGCCTGTGGGAAGCGGCATGTGAGGATCCGGACCAGAAAGATCGGTTTGTCGAAGGCCTGCTTTTCCATGATTTTGGACGAAGCGCAGTGATATATGTCAATGGTGAGAACAACATCGGCAGCGAGTCATGGTTGAATCACACTGGTGCAGGATCACTGCTTCTATTTAACGGCAATTCAGCCGGCCGTATTCTTTTTGTGATAGATCTGTTTTTAAAAAACAGCTTAGCCGGTCTGGTGATTGTTGATTCACTGATGGCTCTTGACTGCGGGGAAGGGGAACAGCGATTGCATTTTTTGCGCAGGATTGATGCTTTGTGTCGCGAATACAACGGTGTGTGCCTTTTTTTTAATTATATGCGCGATGATCAGGAATCCTTTTTCTCATACCAGCTGGCCGGATTGTTTTCCGTGAGAATCAAGATTGTGTCTAAGTCGCGTAACATGCTGTTTCTTGAAACGATGAAAAATTCCGGGAGGGGCCGCTATCCGGAAATCAGTATCTGAAAATGCGCCAAAAAGCCCTTTTGAATCGATCAGAAAGAGTTTTGACAGGGTGTATTTTTGTGGTTTTTGCGGCTTGATTCTGGGTATTCACATGACGCTATGGTTGAATTGCTTTTTTGGTAAAGGCGTAAGGACAGTTGTTATCTGCCTGATGGCCGGGGTCATTCCCCTTCTTTTTTTTCGCGTCCGGAATGATATCAGCATAGCAGTGTTTATCATGGCTGTTCTAACTGGAGCCGGCCGGATGACCCTGGAAAAAAGGTTTGCCGATCTGGCGCGGGTCGAGTCCGGCAGAGCCGGGGAAAGAGTTGACATTCATTTTGTTGTCTGCGGTTTTCCGGGAGGGAGCTATCCGGGGAGCAGAAAATGCCGGGTGCTGATCTTGAAACAGGACGACAGAACAACTTTCAGATGTGGAGAATTATACTTTCCGGCCCGCATGAATCTCCAGTCAGGTCAGTTGTGCTCTGGAATCGTTGAGTTCAAGGAGGGCAGAGCCGAGTTGCTGCCCGGAAGCGATCCGGCAGTTCTGTCCAGCCTGTATCTTGGTCGCTGTTATGCAGTGATTCACCGATTGCACTGGAGCAGGGAAACGCCGGTTTCAGCCTTTTTTCGTCGCCTGGAGAGCTACTCTGAAACCTTGATGCCGCAGTTCGCCTGCGAGTTTTTTTTCAGTACTGTGCTGAACGCTCGACAATACGAATCGGATCTTTTTTCAGGATTCAAAGCATTGGGGCTTTTGCCGTTTCTGGCTATCTCGGGATTGCATTTCGGCATTCTGGCGATGCTCGTTGGTGCTCCGGCAGGGAAATACCGGTATCCGGCTGTAGCAGTTTGCGGGTTCTGCTATTTGCTTTTTACAGGAGTTCCAGTTTCGGCTATGCGCGCATTTCTCCTGATAATTCTCTGCATGTACGCCAGGTTCAGGGGCAGAAAAATCGTTCCCCTGAGACTGCTGGTCACTGCAGGCTTGCTGCAATTGCTCATGTGTCCAGGGGATGCCTGTGAAAAGGGGTTTCATCTCAGTTACGCGGCCATGTTGTTTCTCCTGCCTGTGATGGAAAGCCGTCTCCACTGGAAGTGCATGTCTGTGGTCAGGATGCAGTTCGCGCTCATTCCTTTGCAGGTGCTTTTCTTTCGGGAATATTATCCGATTATGCCTGTCAGCAGTATTGTCATGGGCTTTCCGCTGACAGTGCTCATTGCTGCCGGTTACATTCTGGTTCCGGCATTTCTCCTGCCCGAGAGATTCATCAGGACGGCATTGCTTTTATACGCCAGAGGGGCTGAAGCGGTTAAGTTTTTTGTGACTTCAGTGGCGCATAAATCAATCGCTTTGAATGCCGGCATGCTGTCCGCTGTTCTGCTCTGCTGGATCATCTGGGGATTCATGAAAGTACGGGACAGGAGCAGAACTGCTTTGATCTGTCTTCTGCTTTTCCTTCTGTTTCATTTGCGCCCTCTGCTGTTCAGCGGGATTCGTTTGTGGGATATTTCCTGCAGAAACGGCAGCGGATGCTTGGTTTTTCAGGATGGTGCTTCGGCTCTGGTTGGGAAAAATGGAACCGAAGCAAAGGGACTGCTGTCAGGGCTGAAAAAATGCGGGTTTGAAAATGTTCAAGGGCTTGATGACGAAAAACAGATTTACAGGATGCTGGAAGTGTTGCCGGTCCAAAAGCGCCTGGTTCTGCCGGTGATTCCTCTATGCGCGATCCGTGACAGAGCGACAGGAAAGGAAGTTACTCATTAGAACCGGGTGCAATCATCCAATTTGTCCGCATCGATTTTTCTTGACAAAAAAACCGGTCACCGGTTATGATTGTGAAAAATAGAACAAACATTGTGAAAAGTGGAACAAACATGACCAGCCGGAGAGTTTTGACTGGCAGCAAACAGGTTTCTTTGGAAGTCATCAAGCGGTTGAGTTCATATCTCAGGGACCTGAAAACACTTGAAAATAATGGGGTCACTGTTGTTTCATCAGGCTCGCTTGCTGAACTTCTTGGTATCTCTTCCGTTCAATTTAGGAAAGACCTGTCCTATTTCGGTCCCTTCGGCAAAAAAGGGGTCGGCTATAATGTTTGCACGCTGACCGCTAAACTGACTGAGCTTCTTGGTGCCGGAGATTGCATGGGTTTTGCATTGGCTGGAGCGGGGAAGCTGGGCAGCGCGATTATTCAGTATTCCAGTCTTCAGAGGTTTAATATCAAGATTATGGCCGCTTTTGACAGCGACCGGCGAAAAATTGGAAAGAAGATCGATGGTCTGGTTGTTGCTGATGCAAAGGATATGGAAACTACTGTCAGAACCATGGGTTTGAAGATCGGTGTGATCTGTGTGCCGGCAAAAGCGGCTCAGCAGGTGGCGGAACGCATGGCTTCTGCAGGTATTATTGCGGTTCTCAACTTTGCGCCAACGGAAATCAAGATTTTAAAAAAAGTGCATGTTTCGAATGTAGACATTTGCGTTGAGATCGAGGCTTTGAGCTATTTCGTCCGGCAGAGTGCGACTTAACTGCTGTGCAAGGAGGTTGGCGGATGACGAGTATGGTGGCGGGATTCGGTGTTGCATCCTCGATTCCCGGCACAAGGGTTTATCGAGTCAGGGACAAAATTTAATATTTACTAATGGAGGTTTCAGTGTCTGACACAGAAAAGAAAACAAACAGGTGGCTGATTGCGATCATGGGAACTTTTCTCCAGCTCTGTCTGGGGACAGTGTACGCGTGGAGCTATTTCCAGAATCCTTTGAAGGATGCTTACCATTGGACCAACAGTCAGACGGCCTGGGCATTCAGCCTGGCGATCTGTTTTCTGGGCCTCGCTGCTGCCTGGGGCGGTATCAATCTGGCCAAGTACGGGCCCAAGAAACTGGCCATGCTCGGCGGCGCATGCTTCGGGGTCGGTTACCTGATCGGGGCGTACGCTCTGTCCATTCATTCTTTGCCGCTCCTGTATCTCGGATACGGAGTGATCGGCGGCATCGGGCTGGGTCTTGGATATGTGACTCCGGTGGCTACCTCAGTCAAATGGTTCCCGGACAAAAAAGGATTTGTCAGTGGTATGGTGGTAATGGGTTTTGGATTCGGCGCTCTTCTCATGTCTAAAGTTTTAGCCCCGTATCTCATGAACATGACCGGCAAGAACCTGGTGCAGGTATTCGCGTATCTGGGAGTGATTTTTCTGGTGCTGACCCTGATCGCCGGTTCGTTCCTCAAGAACCCTCCTGCCGGTTTCGTGCCTGAGGGCTGGACTCCACCGGCACCGGCGGCAGGAGCCAAAACCAGCACTGATGAAGTGTTCCCTCTCGGCAAGTGCCTTACTTCGTTCAAGTTCACTATCATGTGGATCATTTTCTTCTGCAATATCACGGCCGGAATCGCCATCATTGGTTTCCAGTCGCCCCTGCTGCAGGATCTGTATAAGAAAACCGATTCCAGGTTCACCTCCTACGCGACTATCAAAGGTCAGGGCGATGCAGCGAGCGCGACCGACAAAACAAAGCTGGTCGACATGACCAAGCAGCTGGCCGGATTTGGGGCTACCCTGATCGCCATCACTTCGATTTTCAATGGCCTGGGACGCTTTTTCTGGGGAGGGCTTTCGGACAAGGTCGGCCGCATACAGGCATTCAGAGCCCTGATGGGTAGCCAGATCCTGGTTTTCCTGCTTCTGGCCAAAATCGGCAACCCGATGCTCTTCGGACTGCTCTTCAGTTACATCCTGTTGTGTTACGGCGGCGGGTTCGGCACCATGCCCTCTTTTGTGGGTACGGTGTTCGGTGCAAAGATGATGGCGCAGGTTTATGGCGTGATCCTGACCGCCTGGTCGGCAGGTGGTATAGTCGGTCCCCAGATCGTGGCTTTCATCAAAGATACCTATCCGAAAGACGCATCAATGTATTCCTTCTATTTCGGCACCATTATCATGGCAGCTGGTTTTCTGCTTTCTTTCCTGGTAAACAATGATCCCTTCACCATGGAAAAGAAGCAGGCCTGACGGAATTCTGACTCGTTGAATATTTTTCAAGGGGACACCGCCTGGTGTCCCCTTGTTTTCAACCAGGGAGAAAAAATTGCCGGATATATTGAAAACCAGTACAGCGATTATCCTGGCAGGAGGCTCAAGCAGCAGGATGAAACGCGATAAAGCCTTGATCGAGATCGATGGTCAACCGATGATTCAGCACATTTACAACCAGCTGATCCGGTATTTCCAGGAGGTCCTGATCAGCAGCAATGATCCTGACAAATACGGATTTCTGCCTGCAAGGATTATCAAGGATCGTATTACAGGACAGGGGCCTCTTCAGGGGCTTTATGCAGCCCTTTCCGCATCGGAAAGTGATTTGAATTTTGTCACTGCCTGCGACATTCCTGTGATCAATATGGATCTGGTCCAAAAGCTGGTCCTTAGCGCCACTGGTTTTGATTGTGTGATCCCTGTTGCTGAACCGGACCGGCTTGAACCTCTGTTCGCCGTTTACAGGAAAAGTGTGACCGTATGTATCGAAGAGGCCTTAACCGCCGGGTCAAGGAAGATCAGCGACATTTTTACCAGGTGCAGGGTTAATTTCGTGGACCTGGAAGCCGGCGAAAAGTTATGGAACATTAACACGCCTGAAGATTTCGCCCAGTTCAGGAGTACTCGCTGATGATCACTTTTGAAAAGGCATTTCAGACAGCTATGGCCCTGGTTCCAATAATGGATTGCGAAAATGTGTCGTTGCATGATGCGCTTGGCCGGACGCTGTCCCGGGATGTTGTGTCTGACATGGACATGCCGCCCTTTGATAAATCAGCCATGGATGGGTTTGCCTGCCGCAGGGCGGATCTGGATGAGGCTCTCCACGTTCTGGAGACCATTCCTGCCGGGTCCGTACCACAGGGAACTGTTTCCCGGCTTACCTGTTCCAGAATTATGACCGGAGCCATGATTCCGGATGGTGCTGATTGCGTGATCAAGTTTGAAGATACTGAAACACTGGATGATGGAACGATCAGATTTACCGCTGGAAGAACAGAAAACAATATTTGCCCTTGCGGAGAGGATATCCACAGGGGGGAGACATTGCTGAAATCAGGGGAACTGATCAAACCAGAGCAGATCGCCGTGCTGGCCGCTGCAGGGTGCAGCCGACCTGAAGTGTTTATCCGCCCCAGGGCTGGAATCATCGCTACCGGTGATGAACTGGTTGAACCTGAACGCGTTCCGGATCGTGCACAGATCCGGGACAGCAACAGTTTCATGCTGGATGCCCAGGTCAGGATGGCCGGTGCTGTCGCAACAAATTACGGGGTTGTTACTGATGAAAAAGCAGGGTTACAGGCTGCTGTTCAAAAAGCCATGCAGGAAAACGACCTGATTTTGCTCTCAGGCGGTGTTTCAGCCGGAGACTTTGATCTGGTGCCTGATGTCTTGAAAAGCAGTGGATTTGAACTGCTCTTTGACCAGGTGGCCATCAAGCCTGGAAAACCGATGACTTTTGGACGGGCAGGGCAAAAGTTCTGCTTTGGGCTTCCTGGAAACCCGGTTTCTGTGTTCCTGATGTTCAATCTGCTGGTCAAGCCTTTCATTTTCAAGATGATGGGTCGAGTTGAACGCTTGCTGAGTTTCCCGCTGCCGCTTGGTGAAGGAATTTCGCGCAATAAGGACGACCGTGAGGCCTGGATTCCTGTAAAAATCCGGGATGATTTGATTTTTCCGGTGGATTATCATGGATCAGCGCACATTAACATGGCTTGCAGGATAGACGGGTTTGTTTCAATACCCATTGGTGTGAAAAGCATGGCAAAAGGCGATATAGCATATGTTAGACAGGTTTGAGCGCAGCATCAACTATCTCCGCGTTTCAGTGACCGACCGCTGCAACCTGCGCTGCCGATACTGCATGCCTGAAGAAGGGGTCAGCCCCCTCATGCATGAGGATGTGCTTTCCTTTGAAGAAATCGTTGAAGTGGTTAGGGCTGCGGTCAGGAATGGCATTGACAAGGTACGCCTGACAGGAGGTGAGCCTCTGGTCAGAAAGGGCATCGTTGAACTGGTGCGGATGATTGCCGGAGTCTCTGGGGTTAAGGATCTGGCTATGACAACCAACGGTCAGCTGCTTGGACAGTATGCCGGAGATTTGAAGCGGGCTGGACTGAATCGTGTCAATGTCAGTCTTGACACGGTTGATCCTGAAAAATTCCGTTTTATTACACGCACGGGAGAACTGAATCTCACACTGGATGGTATAGAAGCTGCAAGAAAAGCCGGTCTGCTGCCCGTCAAACTGAATTGCGTTGTTTCTGAGTCAAAGGAAGAGATGGATGCGATGGCTGTAAACAGGTTCGGGGCTGAGCGAGGCATGTCTGTCCGGTTTATCCGCCAGATGAACCTGGAAAGCGGCAGTTTCTGGTCAGTGGATGGCGGAGACGGGGGTAAGTGTTCGATCTGCAATCGTCTGCGATTGACCTCTGATGGCCGGATCATCCCCTGCCTGTTTTCAGATATTTCATTTTCTGTGCGTGAACTGGGGCCGGATCAAGCCCTGAAACTCGCTGTAGAAGGAAAACCCGCACACGGTGAATGCAGCACAGTCAACAGATTTTATTCTGTTGGAGGATGAATGGACAAACTGACTCATATCGATGAACACTGCCGCCCAGCCATGGTGGATGTCAGCGGCAAAGCCATATGCCATAGAACAGCTAAGGCTGAAGGTCGCATCTCGCTGTGCGGGGAAACGGTCAAACTGGTAGCTGAGAACCGTATTGCCAAGGGTGGAGTGCTCATGACCGCGGAAATCGCCGGAGTGCAGGCTGCCAAGCGCACTGCTGAACTGATACCTTTGTGCCATCCCCTGGCTATCACCAAGATTGCTGTGCGGGCTGAACTGGAAGAAACTTCCGTGTGTGTGAAAAGTGAAGTGATCTGTGTGGGTCAGACTGGCATTGAAATGGAGGCTCTTACAGCGGTAAGTATTGCGCTGCTCACTATATACGACATGTGCAAGGCTGTTGATAAATCCATGGTCATCAGTGGAATCAGGCTCGTGGAAAAAAACAAAAAAGGGGTCCCGGATGGCGGAGCATAAGCCCTACATTGTTTCAATCAATGTTTCACCTGAGAAGGGGACTGTAAAAAAAGCGGTGTGCTTAGCTGCGTTGAGTCCGGGCGGCATAGTCAACGATGCACATGCCGGAGCATGGCATCGCCAGGTCAGCCTTCTCGGGCAGGATCAGATTGACGACTTTGAAAAAAAGCTCGGGCGCAAGCTGGAACCTGGAGCTTTCGGAGAGAATCTGGCTCTTGGAGGCATCAATCTGGACCAGGTGGCTCTTTTTGACCGTTTTCTGGTCAACGGAGCGGAACTGGAAGTGACCCAGATCGGCAAGGCTTGTCATAATGACGGATGCGCTATCTTTCGCCAGGTGGGAAGCTGTATCATGCCCAAAAAGGGTTTGTTCTGCCGCGTACTGAAGGGCGGTAAAATCGCCTCCGGTGATCGAGTGGAACATCTGCCCTATCATTTCAGAATCGCTGTTTTCACTCTCAGCGACAGGGCCTCTTCCGGAATTTACGAAGACAGGAGTGGCCCTGAAATCAGAAAAACACTTGAGGAATACTTCCGGGACCGCAGAGACAGGGTGGAATATGACTGCAGGGTACTGCCCGATGATCGGGAACAGCTCAGAACCGAACTGGTCCGTGTCCGGGATGATGGGTATGACCTGGTTTTCACAACAGGGGGAACAGGAATCGGGACACGGGACTGGACTCCTGATGTCGTTTCCGGACTGGCGGATAAGATTATTCCGGGAATCATGGAGCACATCAGGCTCAAGTACGGGCATGATTGTCCGCAGTGCCTGCTGTCAAGATCCGTGGCAGCGGTAATGGGCATGACCATGGTGTTCGCACTGCCGGGGAGCGTACGCGCAGTCAGGGAGTATCTGCTGGAGATCCTGCCGCTTCTTGCGCACATGCGGCTGATGATTCATGGTATCGATGACCATTGAACAAAAGGCTAACGCATAATACAATAAGTACAACAGAAACATTTGAGGAAGGGGATGCACATGATCGATGACAAACTGAAAGCGCGCATTAAGGAACTGGCCGGGAAGTACCCGGATCGGAAATCGGCTCTGATGCCGGCTTTGATGCTGGCGCAGCGCAGCAACAAAAATTATCTCGCCCCGGAAGACATGTCGGCAGTGGCTGAAGCTGTGGGTGTCAAGGACGGCAAGGCCTATGGGGTATCCACTTTTTACACCATGTACAACACGAAGCCTGTAGGTAAATACCATCTGCAGGTTGACACCAACATTCCGGCCAAACTCGCCGGCGCGGACACCATTTTCCAGCATCTGTCGAAAAAGCTGGGTATCGGTAATCATGAAACGACAGCAGATGGCCTGTTCACCCTGACCCAGGTCGAGTGTCTGGCCTCCTGCGGCACCTGCCCTGTGATCCAGGTCAATGACACTTATTATGAGAACATGACAACGAAAAAGGTCGATGAACTGCTGAAATCTCTGAAAAATGGGAAGATGCCGGAGAAAAAAGACGAGTCCCATTTCGGCACGAAGTGCAATGTGCTTTTGAAGAATCGCGGTAATAAAGAGGCTCTGACGCTCGAGGGATACAAAAAAAGCGGCGGATACAAAGCCCTGGAAAAAGCCATGGCCATGAAGCCTGAAGACATCACGGCTGAAGTCAAGAATTCCGGTCTGCGCGGACGCGGTGGCGCAGGATTCCCGGCTGGAGTCAAATGGGGATTTTTACCCAAGGGTCACGGAAAGCCCGTGTACCTGATCTGCAACGCGGACGAGGGCGAGCCAGGCACATTCAAGGACCGCCAGATCATGGAATACGATCCGCACCTGCTGATCGAGGGTATGGCCATTTCCTCGCTGGCCCTCGGCTGCAAGCTGGCTTTCATCTACATCAGGGGTGAGTTCGGCTGGATCGCGGACCTGCTGGAAAAAGCCGTGTCTGACGCGAAATCAGCCGGCATACTCAGGGATTTCGACATTATCGTGCACCGCGGCGCAGGCGCTTATGTGTGCGGCGAGGAAACAGCTCTGATCGAGTCGATCGAAGGAAAAAGGGGCCAGCCGCGGATCAAGCCGCCTTTCCCGGCAGTAGCCGGACTGTACGGTTGCCCGACCATTGTCAATAATGTTGAGACTCTTGCCTCCGTTCCGTTCATTATTGAAAAGGGCGCGAATGAATTCAAGAAATTCGGCCGCGAGAACAATTACGGATTCAAGCTCTATGGCGTGAGCGGCAATGTGAAGAAGCCCGGGGTGTACGAATTCCCGATGGGTGTAACCTTTGCCGAACTTCTCGAAGCTGCAGGCGGTGTTGACGGGAATCTCAAGGCTGTGATAGTGGGCGGATTGTCCACCCCGATTCTGAGGGCTGACGAGATCGCAGATCTCAAAATGGATTACGATGGCTGCGCAGCCAAAGGCACTTCGCTCGGATCAGGCGGTGTGATGGTGATCAACGACAGTCACTCCATTCCGGAGCTGGCTTTGCGGACCATGAAATTCTACGCCCACGAATCCTGCGGCAAATGCATGCCCTGCAAGGACGGGTCAGCCACTCTGGTGACCATTCTCAAGCGGGTGGTGGAGGGCCTCGGCACCGGAAAAGACCTGGAAAACCTCTCCCGCATCGTGAAAAACCTGCCAGGATTGACCCTCTGCCCGGTTGGCGAGGCATACTCTCTTCCAATCAAAGCCATGGTCGAGAAGTTCAGGCCTGAATTCGAAGCGTTGTTGGGGGAATAGTGAACAGGGGACAGTGAACGGTGAACAGTGAACAGTGAACAGTGAACAGTGAACAGTGATTGGGAAGAATGATCCTGACTGATCACTGATTACCAATTACTAATTACTCTAATGAACCATAAGGGGGCTAAATGAA
>JAQTRI010000439.1 GCA_028711905.1 Candidatus Wallbacteria bacterium
GAGAGGTTGGCGGCGGAGTGCGGGTGCTGGGGATCAATGAAGACAAACAGGCTCCACGCATGGTATACGATCCGGCTCATCCTGACGCCAACCAGGAAGGATATGTGGCATATCCCAATGTCGACATCGTGCGCGAGATGGTGGACATGATCACGGCCTCCCGAGCCTATGAGGCGAATGCCACAGCTATCAACACGACAAAGCAGATGATTACTCGTGCCTTACAGTTGGGGAAATCCTAACAGGCAATGAAATTTGACGACCAACGGTTGTCGGGTATATGTAGGGGCGCGTTGCAACGCGCCCTTTTTGGTTAAGTGGTTGAATCCTTTTTTACATTTACTGCGATTGAATTATAATAAGGGGCATCAAAACGGTTTAAGGAATCCTAACGGGCGGAACGGGGAGATTGAGCGTGAAAGTAATCGACGCCTGGAAGCTGCTTCCGAACGAGCTTGACACCCGAAAGCCTCGCCTGCAGGATTCAAAGCAGCATGAAATCATCAGTGATTTCAGCAATGCTTTTTCAGAAGCCCTGCACAAGGTGAACGGGTCTCAGATCGAATCTGAAAACAAGGCCAAACAGTTTGTAGCCGGTGAGATCGAGAATGTTCATGAAGTGATGCTGGCTTCAGAAAAAGCCAGAATGGCTCTGGAATTCACCATTGAAATCCGCAACAAGCTGCTCGAGGCATACAAGTCCATTGAACGGATGACGGTTTAACCGTCCGCTCCGCGGTTTTTCGCACGCGGGAAGAAAATTTCCCTTGAAAAAAGGGAAGGAAAAAAGACCGGAGAGGGTAAAACAGCAATGCGCAGGTTCCTGGAACAGCTCAAGGAACATTTCAGCAAATTGAAAAAAGAGCAGAAGATCTTTCTGGTGGCGATTTTCTCGCTCATCGTCACTACTGCACTGCTTATGGTCCTCTGGTCTGCTAAAACCGAATGGGTGCCCCTTTTCAGGAACATGGACCCCAAATCCGCAGGTAAGGTCAGAGCCAAATTGCAGGAACTGGGATTGCGGTTCCGGCTGGCAGATGAAGGCGGGACCATACTTGTTCCTGTCCGTGAAAAAGATGATGTTACTCTGCGCTTAGCCAGTGAGGACGCCCTGCCTGATTCAGCCGAGGGATTCAAGGAGATTTTCAGCCAGACCAACATAGTCGGTGAAACACGGGAAAGAGAGCGCATCAATTATATCCGGGGCATGCAGGGGGAACTGGAGCGCACCATCAGGCACATCGACCAGGTTGAAAGCGTGCGCGTGCATTTAGTGCTGCCCACACATCGCCTGTTCGAAGATGACCAGGAAATTCCAACAGCTTCGGTTGTTCTCAAGCTCAAGCCGTTTACAGAGATCAAAACCGACCAGGTCAAGGGAATTCAGAACCTGGTCGCTTTCAGCGTGGAAGGGTTGCAGCCTAAGAATGTCAAGGTAATCGACATGTACGGGCGGATTATTTCCGATGATGTGCTGTACGAGGATTCCGAAGAGGGAAAGACCACTGTAGCCATGAAACTCCAGCGGGAAAAAGAGAAAGAGCTGCAGAACAGGGCGCAGACCATGCTCGAACGAGTTATCGGCCCCGGCAAGGCGGTTGTGCGGATTATTGCTGAACTGGATTTTGACAAGAATGAGACCATGAGCCGCGAGATCGCTCCACCCCTTGAAGGCGAAGACACAGGCCTGAAACGCAGCGAAGAACTGGAAAAGGAACAGTACGAGGGATATGGTGTTGTCCCCGGGGGTGTACCAGGGGTTGATACGAACATCCCCGGATACAAGGGTGTCAACGAGGAAAAGACCAATTACCAGCGTAATCGCAACATCAACAACTATGAATTCAATTCCGTGGAAACAAAGCAGGTGCGTGCGCCAGGCGGGATCAGGCGACTGTCCGTTTCCGTGATTGTGGACGCCGAACTGGATACAGCGCTGAAGGACCAGCTGGCAGACAATGTCAAGACATCGGTCGGCTATGTTGACGGCCGCGACAGCTTTCAATTTACGCTTATGAGCTTTTCCAGGGAGGAGACAGACGACGCGTTCAAGGCATGGGAAAGTGCCCAGAGGCGGAAACTGGTCATTACTATCGCTGTGCTCGGAGGCATACTGACGCTGGCTTTCATGACCTTCCTATACCTGTGGTGGAAGAAGAAGGAAGATGAAAAGCGCATGCTGGCCGAGGCAGAAGAGGAAGAGGTTATCGAAATCGAGGATGAACTCGGTGAAACGCTTTCCATTGAAAGCCAGGAACGCAAACAGATGGAAGAGCGCATCAAAGAACTGGCCCGCAAGAACCCGCAGGGCGTTGCCAATCTGATCCGTCTCTGGTTCGTGGAAGAGTCGACATAGAGGATTTCGTTTATGGGGAAGATGAAGAAAGCTGATCTCAACGGTCGTCAGAAGGCAGCGGTGCTGCTGATTTTTCTCGGTCCTGAAATTGCAGCCGATATTTTCAAGCAGCTGTCTGACGAGGAGATGGAGCTGCTGACCCTGGAAATCGCCAGAATGCAGATGGTGGGCGCAGAGATCAAGGACAAAGTGATCGATGAGTTCAACCAGCTGCTGACAGCCCAGGAGTTTATTTCCATGGGAGGTATCCAGTATGCCCGTGAACTGCTGGAAAAAGCCCTGGGAGCAGAAAAGGCCACGGAAATTCTGAGCAAGATGACTTCCAGCTTCCAGGTTCGTCCCTTTGAGGTAGTACGCGCAACAGAGCCTTCGCAGCTGATCAACTTTATCCAGGGAGAACATCCTCAGGCAATAGCCCTGATCCTGGCTTACCTGCAGCCGGAGAAAGCAGCCCTGGTGCTGTCGGCCCTTCCTGAGGAAATCCAGGCTGATGTGGCCAAAAGACTGGCCATCATGGACCGTACATCCCCTGAGGTGATCAGGGAGGTCGAAAGGCTCCTGGAAAAGAAGCTGTCATCGATTCTTACTGAGGATTACACCTCCGTCGGCGGTATTGACGCCACCGTTGACATTCTGAATAAAGTCGACCGTGGAACCGAAAAAACCATTATCGAAACGCTCGAAGTCCAGGATCCTGAACTGGCCGAAGAGATCAAAAAGCGCATGTTTGTGTTTGAAGATGCGGTCGCGATTGATGATCGCGGTATCCAGAGAATTTTGCGTGAAGTGGATATGCGCGAGCTGGCAATCGCGCTCAAGGGTTCCAATGACGATGTGCTGGAAAAGTTCAAGAAAAACATGTCTAAACGCGCGGCTGCCATGCTGGAAGAAGATATGGAGTACATGGGACCGGTCAGGGTGCGTGATGTTGAGGAAGCCCAGCAGAAGATCGTCAATGTTATCCGCAGTCTCGAGGAATCCGGGGAGATCATTATTGCCCGCGGTGGCGAAGAAGAACTGATATCGTGA
>JAQTRI010000440.1 GCA_028711905.1 Candidatus Wallbacteria bacterium
TGCGCGACTGCCAGATCCAGTTCGCCTTTAAGCCAGTAAGCCTTACCCAGTTCCAGATGAGCATCGAGATTGGTGTGGTCCAGCTCAAGCACATGGCTGTATTCCTCGATCACCTTGTCGACAAGACCGCGTTTCGAATAAATCTGGCCGACGAGAAAATACGGCTCAACCAGGTCTGGTGAGAATTCCTTGACCTTGTTCAAATACTCTATTGCCTTGTCCACGATGTCTTTTTCAAAGTAAATCCGTCCCAGTTCCAGGTATGCCTCTCCCAGTTCGGGATTCATTTTGAGCACTTCCTCATACTCGCGAACAGCGTTTTCCACTAAGCTTCTTTCCTTGTAGATTTTGGCTTTCTTGAACTTTTCTTCGACCAGCACTGATTCTTTCTGGCGCCTTAGTTCGCGGGCCATTTTAGCGGCTTCTTCGCATTCAGGCTCGATCTGAAGTACTGAACGGAATTCTTCAAGAGCTTCTTCTTCCATGCCGCGGATCTGATAGAGCTTACCAAGCTCAAGATGCGCTTCCCAGGATTTCCAGTCCTTGTCAATGGCAATTTTAAACTCATTGATGGCATTGGAAATCATCAAGTCATCTTTGTATGAGCTGCCGATTGCAGAGTAAACCCGTCCCAGTTCGATCCTGGCGGGGAGATTGTCCTCTTCCTTGTCCAGCACATACTTGAACTCGATCACAGCCTTGTCAAGCAGGTTGCTTGAGTTGTAAACCTTTCCCAGTTCAATGTGCGCGGGCAGGAAATCAGGGTAGTGCTCAATAATTTCGCGAAGTTTTTTCATAGCCTGGTCAAAAAGCTGCTTAACAGTGTAAATACGGCACAATGCTAATCGGGCTTCGAGGAAATTTGGTTTAAGCTCGATGATTTTGTCGAGCACATCTTCGGCCATGTCCAGTTCAGCGTTTTCAATATAGCAATATGCAAGCTGCAGGTAGATCTGAAAATCGCTGTCCTCGATGGTGAGAATCTTTTTGTAGACTGTAACGGCGTCATCAAAGTTGCGTTTGCGGAAGTAAAAATGCGCCAGACTTTTCATGTTTTCTGTGTTGTCAGGCTCGAGCCTGACCAACAATTCGTATGTTTCAATGGCTTTCTGGTACATCTTCAGATCGCTGTAAATCTTGGCCAGATAACGATTGGCTTCCAGATTATCTGAGTATTCCTGCTTGGTGCGCTCGAACATCTTGACCGCTTTATCCAGATCGCCCTTGAGATAATAGATCTCACCAAGATCGATATAGAGCTGAGGACTCTTTTCGCCGAGGCTCAGGGCTTTTTCGTATTCCGTTTCCGCTTCTGCTGCGCGACCGGTATTTTTCAGGATCTGGGCCAGCTTGAAATGGGCCATCCTTTCATCAAACTTGTATTCGATGATTTTTTTGAGCTCAGTCACAGCTTCTTCAGTTCGATTGCGGTTCATGTAAATTTCGGCGATCTTGTAGCGCAGTTCAATATCGTTGGGCCGTCTCTTTATCAGTGACTGGAAAACATCGAAAGCCAGATCGGTTTCATTGAGCAGGATATAAAGCTCACCGATGCGCTCTTCGATTTCAATGCTCTTGTCTCCCAGATTGAAGGCCTTCTTGTAATTACGCAAAGCTTCGACATAATTCTCACTTTCAAACTCAACAGTGGCCAGATTGAGATAGTATTGCGGATTGTTGGGACTGAGTTCCAGGAGCTTGTTATATGTTTCGATAGCTTTTTCAGACATTTCCAGCCTGATGTAAATAGCTCCAACGCGTTCAAGGGACTCATTGTCGTATGGTTCCAGTTCAAGAACCTTGAGGTATGATTCAAGAGCAGTATCAAGTTCCCCGATTTGTTCGCAGATCAGGCCAAGACCTTTGTAGCCACGGGCATTGGATGGTTCCAGATCAATGAAACGGCGGTAATGCTTGGTGGCTGCCTGGTTTTCTTCCTGACGGGCGCAGATCTCAGCCAGTTTCAAATATGCCAGAGAATAGTCGGGATCGATTTTGAGAATCTGCTGATATTTGCCTCGGGCTTTATCAGTCATACCCTTGCGTTCGTAACTTTCGCCGAGAAGGTAATGCACTCGGGGATTTTCCGGGGCCAGTTCCTCCATTTTCTGAAACTCTTCCAGGGCTTCCAGTTCGCGACCACGGATACTGTAAATCTCACCCAGTTCAAAGCGAACCTCAGGATTGTCCGGGTTCAGTTCGGCAATTCTTTCATACTCTTCCAAAGCTTCATCGTAACGCTTCTGGGCAGAAAGAATACGGCCTTTTTCCAGCTGGAATTCCACTTCATCGCGGTCAACTTCCTGGGCCCGGTTGATAATAACCATGGCTTCGTTCAGAAGCTCTTTCTCCTTATAGCGGCGGGCGATGTTAAGGTATACCCCTTTGTCTTCCGGAGCAATAATCAGGGCTTCCCTGAAGGACAGCATGGCTTTCTCGATCTGATTGAGACGGAGATATGCCTCACCGAGTTCCATAAAAAGTTGCGCATTGCGGTAATTGTTTTCTACCAGTTCCTGGTAGATCTTGATGGCTTCCTGAAATTTGCCGAGAGCGTATTTGCTGCGGCCAAGGAGATACTGGAGGTCGAGCTGTCCTTTGAAACGGCCGATGACACGATTAATGGCCTTGATACTTTCATCATAATTACGCAGCAAAAAGTAAGATTCGGCCAGATTGTAATGGTTGCGCACACCGATTTTTTCCGGTTTGCATTTTTTCAACAGCTGGTTGTATGACTTGATGGCCAGGGCGTGTTCCCCGATTTCGTGATAAAGGCCGGCCAGCCGCTCAAGGGCATCTGTGAAATCAGTGTCCAAAGACACAGCTTTTTCCAGCTTTTCTGCTGCTGAGGGTTTGAGACCTGCCTTGAGATCTTCAAGGGCCAATTTGTAGTAAACCTTGGCGTTTTCAGGGTCAAGTTCGCTTGATACCCGGAAATATTCGTTGGCTTTATCAAAATTCCCCTTCTTCTCATAAACTGTAGCCAGCCGGTAATAAAGTTTACCTTGCCGGTTGTTGATCTTGAGAGCAGTTTCGAATCTGGCGATAGCGTCATCGACCATTCCAGACTCTTCGTAGATCTCTCCCAGGAGGATATTGGCTTCCAGGTGGTTGGAATCAAGGGAAATGACACGCTGAAATTCGGCAATAGCCTCATTAACCAGATATTTATTCTTAAAAAGTTTACCCAGTTCGAAGTGGGCTTTGATGTTGTTGGGGAAAAGCTCCAGGGTTTTCTTGTAAACCTGCTCCAGCTTAGTGAAGTCCTGCTTTTCCCAGTAAATCTCACCCAGACTGTAAATGGCGTCAAGGTATTGCGGATTGAGGGCTAAGGCCTTTTCGTAACAGCGAAACGCATCAT
>JAQTRI010000441.1 GCA_028711905.1 Candidatus Wallbacteria bacterium
ATGTGAACACATCCTGTTCCGGAGCCTGCTCAGGAAGAGTTTCGTACATGCCTTCCACATTCTCGGTCTCCAGGTAATAATAAACAGTCCCGGCAGCCTGAGGCGGAATAAGTCCGCTGAACACGCCATTTTCATTCTTCACCGCAACCTGATGGAAAGGCCCGGTGCGCTGCTGCGACCAGTAAATCCTGGTGCCTTCAGGGTTGATTCCTCTGACAGAGTCGACCGCAAATCTGATCTCAGTTTCTTCGCCGGCTCTGGTTCTATCAACTGCATCGTGTTTCAGATCCAGGGGGTCTTTCATCTCCAGCTTGGTAATACAGTGGATGGCTCCGTTGGCAGTGATGATACTGTTGCAGTCAAAACCCATGACATCGTACCCAGGAAGAATCTCCCTGTAAATAGAGAGCGCCTGTTCTTCATCATCAAAGCCATATACAGGAACCAGCACTTTTTTGTTGAAAATTAGTGAATTCGTGTATGAATAAGTGGTGTAGCTCCATGAACTGCTGCCTGTCGGCATCGGAATCCTGACAACCTTGAATGGCTTGCCAAGGCCATTGGTTTCACCTGCCAGCTTAGCGGCATTTTCGTTGAGAATCTGGTAATTACCCGTAGCCCCGCTCTGCGCGTCCTTGTATTCTCCGACAATAAAGGTGTCCTCAGTAAGGAGCTTGCAGTACATATCCACATGGCCTGTGCCATCGTTGTTCATGGGTTTGAGAAGAATCACCTTCTTCACTCCGAAGTAATCCTTCATGTACTTTTCAAGTTCTGCAACTGAAAGATCAGGGTCTCCGCCCTCGGATGCATCAAAAACGATTGTGGTCATGATGGCCACTCCGTGCCCGTCCAGTATCAGATTGCCGCCTGCCAGAATCAGACCGCATTTATGGTTTGTCAGGTTCCTTGCCTTGGCGAAGTTTTCCGGAAACTTGTCGTCATTGGGTCGCGGGCGGTTGTAATCAAGATCTATCACTTCCCGGTTTCCGCTCTGGGTATAAGTCCACCAGGGTCCATAGTCTCTTATCCACACAGAATCCAACGGTGTTGAGAGAAATTCTACATTAGCCATATTTACGCCGTAGCCGGTAAGAGTGCTTTTGGCGGAATTAATCGTGGATGTGCCGTCACAGGCCACAAGCACCTTGTCTGTTTCAGCCACAAACTTGACGAACTGCTTCTGCAGGGTGCTGTAACCTTCCCAGGCGATGATCATGGCAGCGGCAGGATCAAACTCGGCAGGGGCGTATGTAATGCCCTCTGGAGCCCTGGCTCTGGTGCGGCTGGCAGAGTACTTGCTCTCAAGGTATGAACTGTGATTGCTGCGCAGATACTCCCGCTCCTCAGGCGTCAGGTTGTGCGGAAGGGTTTCAGCGCTGAGCGCGACAAAGCCACAGAAGACTAAGAACACAAGAACTTTTTTCCACATGCTTCCCCCAATACTTGAAATACGATTGATTTTATTATACCCGGAATGCACGAAAGAGCAACCTGTTACCCGTCACCGTTTACTGTCGTATTCACTCAACGAAAGATCCCCAAGGCTTGCAATACTCCAGAATTTAATTATGCTTCTTAAGTTTGGCAAATTTTTGTGGTGTCCAGCCAGATGTTATGCAGTAACCTTGATTTGTGGCGGGTCCTGGCTTGGTACAACTTTTTCTCTCCTTCGGCAAGCTCAGTGCGAAATTATTGAGCTCTAAATCCATAATGTGCTACAGTACATTATGGATCAAGAGATCAATAAGTTGCACCTGGCCACCCCACAAGGGTTTCATGGTTTACTTTGAAAATTTGCCAAACTCAAGTATACTTATTATTATGTTCTCGATTTTTTATCCCTGTTCAGTCCTCATGCGCGCTGGAAGATTGTTTTCTGTTTTCATTTTTCTGATGCTGTATGCCGCGCCGATTGCCGTTTCCGCTGAAGAACACTGTACAGTAGACCTGAAAACTGTGTTCCATTTTCACCCCAACATTGTTTTCTACTATCTGCCTGAAAGCGATGTTTTCATTTCTCCCCGTTTATTATCCAAAAGAAAGGGCGCTTTCGATGCTGATAACTTCTTTCTGCTGCAATACCGGTTCCGCCGGCGCATTGCTGAAGAAAACCGCGCTCTGATCGAGAAGCAGATCCGGCTCAGCGAACAAAAGCTTGAGATCAGGCAGATCCTGAATAATCTGCTTAATTACCACCAGGGAATGGTCGAACAGAACAGAAAACACGAAAGCACTGCGCGGGAGCTGGACAGGCAGTACCTTGAAGACAAAAAGAAACTGGAGGAAAAACTCACAGGTTTCGACCGAGAAGAAAAACTGATGAAAGAACAGCTTGAAAAGCTGTTCGTGGCCACTCCTGAAGAAAGGCAAGCCCTTTTGAAAGAGATTGTTTCCGACTGCCGGGAGTCAGCTGACTCACTCCGCAAAAAACTCCGGATCAGCGACATTCTCTATTACTGGTCAGGGGAGACCGGTACCTGCGAAGCCAAGGTGCAGCTCATTGATCTGTGCGCAACAGACAAGGTCATTGATCCGGCCGACCGGGGCAGGATCTCTCTTTACATGGACCGGACTGCGGCTTCAACACCCCGTCCGGCCCTGCACAGAGAACTTTCCATTCTCCACGGGGGGAAAGACCGTACCCTGGACTTTCTGGAACTCCTGTATGATAAACGGAAGGTCAAGCAGGACATCCGTGAGCTGATCTTCAATCATCTGAAAGGGGAAGCACAGTGAAAAAAACATCCTGCCTGCTCTTGATCTCCTGCTGCCTGAAAATCTATGCCGCAGTAGGCATGGTAGATATCAGAGCCGCTTTCTATTACCACCCTTATGTATTGCTGTATTATTACCCTGAGTATCAGGCCTTTATGCATCCTGTCAAGGGCCGGCTGACCAAAGCCACTGTGTTCGCCACCCGTGAAGACATGACAAAGAAAAAGGCTAAGGCTGCCGCGGAAATGCCGGCTAAGGAAAAACCTTTTCAGGACAAGCTGAATTCCATCAAACAGGAACGGGCATCCATTCAACAGAAGATTCTGGAAATCAAGAACCTTGCCTGGGAAAAGCAGGCCAAGCAGATAACAGGTAAAAGCCCGGAAGAATTACGCCAGATGAATGTGTCCTTCAGCCAGGAGCTCAACAAGTCCTTATCCCCCCATGAAAAGCGGTTGTCCGACATGGACAGGGAAGAAGCTTCTGCAATCAAGCAACTGGACCGCCTCATAGAATAAAAATTCTACCTGGAATTTACCAGCCCTTCTGAAACATCAAAACTGCTCTCTGGAATCAGGGAAGATATCCGGGCTGCGGCCCGCAAGGCAGCGTCAGCCCGCGGAATTGACCTGGTGCTCAACA
>JAQTRI010000442.1 GCA_028711905.1 Candidatus Wallbacteria bacterium
CCTGACTGAGCTCGAAGCCAAGTCTTCTGCTGTCATCACTGCAGTACCTGCCGATGCGCTGGAACTGCTTGAATCTCTGACCCTCGAATTCTCTGAAGAGCTTCAGATGCTTTATTCCTTCAGCTTAGACTCACTTACCAAGAAAATTTCTTTCCTGGAGAGGGCAGTGAAGAGTTCCCGTCAGAGCACGATAGTTCAAGGCACGGACCTGGGCACTCCCCCGGCTGCTGTGAAATCTCCATCAGTGCAGACAGTTACCTCTCCTGCAGTGACTAAAGAAGCTGAAATCGTCATGGACTATGATCCGCGTGATCCTGTTCTGCAGTCCAAGGTCAGCATGAATTTCATTAAAACCGAACTGTCCCTAATACTGACCACTCTTTTTGACGAAAGCGGATACAACCTGGTCACCGGATCGGACCTCAAGGGTAAAGTCAATGTCCAGGTAACGGACAAGCCTCTCATTGAAGTGCTGATCTCTTTGGCCGAAGCCAACAAATTCGACTTTCAGATTAAAGGCGGAATTGTCACCATTGTTCCGCTGACAAGAGAAGTAACAGAAATCATCAAGCTCAATTACGCTGAAGCACAGGATGTACAGTCTCTGATCGAACCCTACAAGGACAAGACAGGTTCTATAAAAATAGACAAACGCACCAATACTATACTGATCAACACATCGCTTGAATCCATGCGCAAAATCAAGAACCTTCTGGCTGAAATCGATATTCAGAGCGAAAAGACCATGAAAACAGTCAGGATTTTTTCGCTCAAGTATGTTGATCCCAAACAGGTCGAATCAATCATCAACACCCTCAAGTCTGCTGAAGGTATCCTGCAGTTCAACCCTTTAGATGGAACGATTGTCGCTGTTGACTTCATCGAGAACATCGGAAAGATCCAGTCATACCTGGAAATGCTCGATGTTCCGGTTGAATCAAAACAGATAAAGACCGAAATCTACAATGTGCGCTATGCCAAGTCCGAAGACCTGATCAAGCTGCTCCAAAGCGAAGTGTTCAAACAGCATGAGCAATACAAAAACATTCTCTACACCAACGACACCCGCACCAACAGCCTGATCCTGTCCGGGAATCCGTCCAACCTTCTTTCTCTCAAACGCTACATCAAAAAACTGGATTCCCGCATCCGTCAGGTTGTGATCGCCGGCCGCATCATAGAAGTCAATCTTGATGACAAGCACAGCGAAGGTGTCAACTGGCAGAAACTCATTCCCCGCAATCCGACCGACAAGGATGTTTCTGAAGATAACCTGCTGCGCTCGCTCCTGTTTGACGAAAGTTCCAACGCCTATACCTTAGCTTTCCGCTTCGGAACCCTCGACAACGAACAGTTCAATGCCGTGCTCAACGCACTGAAGACCCAGTCCAATGTCAAGGTGGTTTCCAATCCCACAATAACAACTCTGGACAATAGTGAAGCCCGCATCCTGGTTGGTGAAAAGATTCCATTTGAGGAAACCACTACTACAAGCACAGGAACAAGCAGCAAGGTTACATTCAAGGATGTGGGAATCACGCTGGTCGTAACCCCGATTATCAGCGCAGACAACTATGTCACACTCAAAGTTCATCCTGAAATTTCACAGCAGAGCGGCACTACTACCAGTGGTGAACCCATCATCGGAACTACTGAAGCCGATACCCAGGTTCTGATCAGAAACGGGGACACTCTGGTAATTGGCGGACTGGTCAAGGAAACTGTCTCTACTCTGCAGAACAAAATACCGTTGCTTGGCGAGATTCCCGGACTGGGACGGTTGTTCAAGTACAGCCAGATGACCAAGGATCGCGTTGAAACCATTATCTTCATTACACCAACAATCGTGGAATACGAGGAAGGAAGCCCTTATGAAATCAGCGAGTATTTTGAGTAAGCTCCTGCTGAGGGCGGGATTCTTATTCGCCGTAATCTCAATAGTGGTTTCCGGATGCAAAAACGGACCGTTTTCTCCTGAGGCCAAAATGGTCGTGACCAGTGTCGGCGAGACAATCCTTGCGCCAACACCTGACGAGGGAAATACCAAAGATAATGTCGTTCTCCCCAACGCGACTGTCACGCTTAAGCTTCTGCAAGGCACCAGTGTTTTCATCGAAAGATTCACGATTGACTATTACAAAACTGATGATACTGAGATAAAAGACGCTCTCGGCAACAGCCTGCAGGTCACAGGCAAACTGACCGCATATCTGCTCAATGATACCGACCTTCAGCTCTCTCTGCCTGTCTACAGCCGTAAAGTGTATGATGTTATTCATCCATCTAATGACGCCAGAACCGACCTTAATTCCGACACATCTCCTATCAATGCTGTTATCCGTGTTTACGGAACTGACGCCAATTCCAACCATGTCGCCTGCACAGGCTATGTAACACTGATTACCTTACCCAGTGACATGATCACAGGCAGCTGATTTGTTGTAACATTTCTGTTGCAGCCTTGTTTCTTCCCATTCCCGCAATTCCGCCTATTATTGGTTCAGTAACCAATCAACAAGCCGGGCCGATTAATTCCGACCCGGATCAGGAGGTGGAAAATGTTAAAAAGATTCAATTTTCTGGCCGGCGCATTTCTTGCCGCTATGCTTTCCCTTTCTGCTCATCCGTGCTTTTCTCAGGAGGAAAGCAAGGAAGAAATTCATTACTTTCCCCATTGCGAAATGCGCGATATTGATCCGGTTACAGTTTTTCGCTATGTTGACGGGGAAAAAATTGCATTTGACGGCGCTGAATCCGCACTCAAATTTACTCGTGTCTGGCTCATTGGAGACCCATCCAACATCACTGCAGTGTATTTCCTGATTCACGGCGATGGAGCATCCGATTATTCCGATTCAACTGCTTCTGACCGTAAAGCCATGTCCGCACGGATCAGATCCGGCGAAGGCGCAGTTATTGCCTACCCGGTCAGCAGCAATGGCCACTGGCCATACTTCGAGGGTGGTAAAAACGGCAATCTGCTGCTGAAGATGTTCCGCCAGATTGAGAACGCTACAGGAAAATCCGGTCTTCGCTTCGAGCAATTTGCGCTGTCTGGAGGCGGTCGTGTTAACCATGCCCTGCTGCGCCTGATTCTTTCCGGATATGATACTGACCAGGATGTAAAATCCTTTGTTGATAACAATTTGCGTGGCATTCACGATGGAGACTCTCTGTGTTACAACATCGCGGCTATGAAGAATCGTTACATCGAAGTCATCCGAAAATTCCAGCAGGTGAGTTTCTGCTTTATCCACAACACTTCCGGGCAGATGTCTTATGTGCACACTCATCATAATGATATAGCCAAATCTACGGGCAACGAAGGTTATGCATTTGGAAAGTCACTTTCACT
>JAQTRI010000049.1 GCA_028711905.1 Candidatus Wallbacteria bacterium
CTCTACCCTGAGGATCAGGTCCCGACTATGGAGGTTACAGTAACACTTACCGCTGATGCCGGTCGCTACAATTCCGGATCATACGCCACCTCCCTGACAGTCATCAGCTTTGATGACTCGGGAAACCGCATCGGCGAGCTGGAATTTGAGATCAGCACCATAGAGGATGGGGTTTATGAAGGCCTGTTCGAGGTTTACGACTGTGGCAGGGTTCTTCCCAAGAGCGACCTGCCTTCCATCAGAGCCGCCAAATCAGGCAGCCTGAAATTCGCCTGGCTGCCCTGTGAGGTGGAAATGGATGTGACTGATCTGGCCACACCGCGTCCTGACAGGCCTGACCTTTACATTCTTTCTCAAAGCGGGGATACAGGCATAGGTTTTGACAACCTGACCGTCTATTACGACTTCGACGGCACAGTCGAGGTGCAGGTCAGGCTGGGAGACGAGCCCCGGGATGGGCATTCCAGCCCTTACGGACATACCACATACATGGTGGTGGGAGGAGACATCTCCACTTTTACGGCCACGCGTCCCAATGTGACTGACCCGACCATCACCAAGGTGATCGGCATGGGCCAGGCATCCTGGGATGAGCGCATCGCTTTTCTGTCCACCCGCGACAGCACTAATCCCCAAATTCACCTGATCGACCCTGACGGCAGCAATGAGATCAATATCACGAACACTCCTGCTGTGGTTCACAACACGCCGAATTTCGGGCTGAACAACAACCGGATTCTGTACTCCACTCTGGTGGGCGCTAATCACCAGATTTTTTCCATGTTCCCTGACGGCACTGAAAGCAAAAAGCTGGTTGGTGGAACATATAACGAGTTGTACCCTGCATTTTCTCCGGATGGGGCAGAGATCCTGTTCAGTTCTTCGCGGTCTGGTGTTTCCGACCTGTTGAGCATGAACCCTGACGGCACTGGTTTGACTAATTTTCTCCTCACTCCCACCCCGGAACTGCATGCTTCGTTTTCGCCTGATAGCCGCAAAGTAGTGTTCAATTCCAAGCGCGATGGGGACAGCGATTTCGACATATTCCTTTACGATAAGGTGGACAGGACCACCAAGCGGATCACGACCAACACCTGTGACGATGGATCACCTTCATATTCCCCTGTTGCCAACAAGATTGCTTATCACAGCAATGCGGACGGGCACTATGACATCTGGATGTACGATGTTCCGGGCGGGAATTTCACCAGGCTGACATACTCCCTTGCTGATGACAAGATGCCATGTTTTTCCTTAGACGGCCGCTGGGTAGCCTTTACATCCAATCGCACAGGAGATTACGAATTGTTCAAGGTCAATATCTTCAATACTTCAGAGGTGGTGCAGATCACAAGCAGCAGTTCGAGCGAAACTTTCCCGTCATGGGGGCAGACAGCCGGGTCCAAGATCTTTAATGTCAATGCTACAGTCAATAATATTATCGGGCAGGCATCAGATGAAGACACAATTAAGGTCAGGCGTCAGGGTCCGCCCAGGATCGAGGTTTCCACCCTTGATCCTGTTGACAGCTTAGTCAAATTCAACATTATTTTTGATTATAACGGTCCTTCAACGCCGCCCATTACATACCAGGTGGTCTGGTCCAATACCCCGGATCTCGACTTTTATGTCGATACCTTGGAAGTCCCTATCAATACAGCGGACTCCACTATTACGCCGCAGATCGAGCTGGAGGCCGGGCCGCACAAGGTGCGGGTACGCGCCTATCGTAAGGACCCGCAGGGAATTTTGGATTACGAGTATACTGTGTGGTCGGCCCCGATCATTGTCAAGACTTACGGCTGGTACCGCGCGGCCCTGCCAGGCAGTTTCACCAACTGCAATGGGGCTGAGAGCGAATTGCCCTCCACCATCACATACCGCACCTGCAGTGTGAATGACGGACGCGTGGCAGTGCTTTCCGACAAGGGCACATACGGAGGTGTCAACGATTCCTGGCTTGTGCTGACTACGGACAATTTTGGGGACGGAGCCTGGCAGGTGTTCCATCTTGCGTCAGGCCTGCTGTCTCTGGATGATGTTCTTGTGCGCGGCAGCATGGATTTCCGGGTCAGTGGTTCGTCTTCAGCGAGTAACGACATTTACTACAGTTTCGATGGTTTTACTCTGGCCGGCCCGAATGCGTGGGACGCATCCTGCCTGGGGCGCGCCAATGCCATGGACCTGGATGTATCAGGCAATTACTGGGCCGGAGGATACAACCATGATCAGACATCCCCCTTCACTTACGGATACCTGTTTGACGGTGTCAGTACCATTGAACTGGCTAAGGAACTGAAAAAGTTCTCTGTTTTTGACGGCAGGAATTATCAGGCTCACTCCAGTCTGGGCGCAGGCCTGGGACGCATGTATTTCAACCGGCAGGGGGTTGTGGGATTTTCCGAGTTCTGGCGCTCGACCATCAATGATCCGTGGCAGGGATACGCCAATATCCGCGCCGTGACAGCGGCTGATCCTGGGAATCAGCTGGTGTGGCTGGCCTCGGATTTTGACCGGGCGCTGTATTCATGCAATTACGGCACATCATTCCATGCGGTGCTGAGCAGGTTTGTGCTCAGGAAAAAGAACGAGCCCCTGGAAATCATTGTTCAAAACCAACAGCTGGGCGGACTGCACATGCTGGACTATTACAAAGGGTGGGTGTGCATCGAGGCCGCGGAAAGCATTGCCAGGCAGATGGCTTTCACATTTAACGGCGGGTTCGAGTGGAATTTTCAGAAAACCCCGCGCGACTGCGGCCCTCTGTATGACATTGAGATGTGCTTAGACCCGCTCGATGACCTGATGCGCGGCATATCCTGCGGCAGCGATGGTACGCTTCTCATTTATTATAACGAGTATCCTGATCCTCCGGAGGAATTCCCGGCAGATCCTCAACTGCGTGTGCTTAACGCGGAAACCGGGAAGTATGAGGCCATGGATGAGTATTATGATCTGGACGGAGCTGATGTGCGTTTCGAGTGGGACTCCATACCCATGGCCACCAGTTACGATCTCTGGGCCTCGCTCAAGGGTCGGATTTACGCCAGTTGCGAGGTGCAGTTCCGTGGTTCAAACGCGGGTATCGGGTTTACCGGCAATTTCTGTGATCCGATCTCAGTGACTGAACGAAATGATTTTCATGTAGAGGCTTTGCGTGCCGGCCTTGACACTGCATACAGCAACACCATCAGGGTGATTCTGCCCAATTTCAGTACCAATGAGTGCGGCATCACTCCATTGTGGATCGAGCCATTCCCCAGTCCGGGCAACAGGGATGTGCTCTTAGACTGGCCGGAACTGCCGCATGCCAAGTCCTACCTGATCAGGCGCTACATCGACAAGGAACCTGACGGAGCATGGGATTTTGATCTCGGCACTGCAGAGGTTATCAGTTCCGCTTACACTGAACCCAGGTTCGCCACCTGCGGGGTGGCGCTGTATCAGGTTCACGGCAAGGGTGATTCCGGCATATCCTTGGATTTTATTCGCGGCTACAACATTGTCAACACTGAGCCGACTGTTGACGCAGGCCCTGATCTGGTGGCTATTGCCGGAGAAACAGTTTATCTGACCGGGCAGGATTCTCTGACCAATGACCTTTCGCAGAGCGCATGGTATCACCCGATCTGGACCCAAGTCCTGGGTCCGCCGGTTCTGAACCGGTCAGGCTGGGATACTGTCAGTGACATGAATTTCCGTATCCCGGACGATGGAGCGTTGTTCGGAACTGATCCGGCAGGCCACAATGCCACGATTGAACTCAAGTTCAATCTGGTCATGCAGGATATGGACGAATGGTTCATGCCTGTTCCGCATCCGGCGCGCACCGGACAGCCTGACACAGTGTTTCTTGATCTGACCATACCTGAGTTGCGCGACAAATACACAGACGATGATTTTGTATCGGTTTTCGCACGCCACAGCTTTTACATTGATCTGAGGATACTGTCGCATCACCCATACACCGGGCCTTATGCGCAGGGAGATGCGAAGCACAACATCGAATACCAGGATCAGGGACATGGCATCATGGACCTCGGCAAGTATAAATATGGCGGAGTGCTGCCGATTTCTGAACCCACAATCTGTTTCCAATGGGATCCGATCATGCCTGGCGCAGGTCCACCTCCTGTTGGCGGGACCTTTACGACTGAAGTCAAGCTGACTCTTGCCGACAACTGGGAAAAGATCACTCCCACAGGTACTCCATGGGGTGCCCGCTGGGGACATGCGGCAACTGTTTATCAGAATAAGATCTGGGTGTCGGGCGGGTACAATGGCACATCTTTTTTTAATGATGTCTATTCTTCGCCTGACGGGGTCAACTGGACTAAGGAAAGACCTGATGACACCCAGGCAGGATCGTATCCGCGCAGGTCCCAGCATTCTCTGGTTGTGTTCAATACCGGCTCTGGAGACAGGCTGGTGATTTTCGCGGGTGATGCCGGCAGCGGAAATATGCTTGGCGATGCTTACGAATCTATTGACGGCAAAACATGGACAAAACTCAGTTCAGATATCTTTGGTGGACTGGATCGCTCAGGCCAGGCCGGATTTACCCATGGCGGAATGATCTGGTCTTTTGGCGGCCTTCTGGAAGCATCGGCCCCGGTCAGCACCTATGTGGACAAAATCTTCTATACTACAGGCGCGGCCAGTCAGCAGATCTGGATGATGAATACCGACGGATCAGGAAAGAGGCGCATCAGCCGGAACGATGCGGTTAATTACGGGTTCCCGGATTTTTCGAAAATCGGGCAGAAGCTCACATGGACTTACAACAACAATATTTATGTCATGGAAGTGAATAAGCCGGGGGTGGAGACAAAGATCAACACCGTTCTGTCAGTCACAAGACCCAGGTTTTCACCGGACGGCACAAAAGTAGTTTATTCAGTCAGCAATTCCGGAGCGAATCCCCTTAACTACAATATCGCGACAGCTAAATCCGATGGGTCAGGCTCTGAAACATTGGTCCGTGATACAAGTACAGTTGACAGAGCTCCGTATTTCTCGCCTGACGGCAATAGCATTGTGTTCCAGGATGAAACAGTCACCTTGTTCCCAACCAGAAAGGTTAAATCGTTTTCACTGCTGGATGCAGACACACCTGAAATCCTGGCCTCGCATTTTACCAAGCACAATGACAGGCCTGTGTGGTCACCTGACGGGCAATGGATCTGCTACAGTTCGGAGGAACCCAATCCTGGCTGGGACATCATGGTGATGAAACCTGACGGCACAGGCAAGTTCAATGTCACGAAAACTTCCGGTGCCAATGAGATGTGGGGTCATTTCTCGCCTGACAGCCAGAAGATCGCCTATTATTCGGATAAATCCGGATCAGGTTTTGACAATATCTACATCATCAACCGCGACGGCACGCTTGATACGCGGATTACAGACGACACTGCGTCATACCAGCATCCCTGCTGGGGTGAATACTTCGTGGTCAGCGGCGACACCTGGGCGTCAGGCGATGCCAAGAACTGGAACATGCTTGCAGGCAACACCCCCTGGCATGCTGCTCTGAATTATCTGTTCCCAGGTTTTTCATACGGCGGAAAAATGTGGCTGATTGATCCGGCCCGGTCCAATGACACATGGAGTTCCGCTGACGGGTGGACCTGGACCAGGGCTACGGCAGGCACGGCTTTTGACGGTCCGCTTTACGGGCATGCTGCTCTAATCAACAGCGGAAGCATGTATGTCATTGCCGGTAAGAGTTCAGGCGCACTGACCAGTTCCATCTATGATTCAACAGACGGGGCTGTATGGAACAAGCTGACTGACAGCCCGGGTTTCTCCCCCAGATACCTGCATGCAGCAGCCTCACTTTCAGACCGCATGTTTGTTCTTGGCGGATTGACCGGAAGCGGCGCAGTCAGTGATGTTTATGCTATGCCCCCTGTTGATAAGCGCATGCCCAATGGCGACATTTTCCGCGTGTTCCTGCCTGAACTCAAGCTGCATCTGATCAATCCAGCCAGTCCGGACAAGTTCGATGCATATCAGAAACTGACTGTGTCTGTCTGGCCTGATGATGCGCCTTACATCAGTGACATGAATTTCATATCTCAGGTTATCTGCGGCACCTGGACCCACAACACCAATCTTGCCACATACAGCGATATCACAGCTGCGCCAGGTTTCCCTGGTGTGGTGTATTTCCAGAGTTCTGTGATTGGAAACAACGGTCTGCACGCCTGGTCTGATGCTCCAACAGCCACCAAAGGAGCCTACTATTATTACACTGTCTCGTGGAAAGACTCGCGTCTGCCCGGCACACAGATGCGTACAGCCTGCATCAGGCCGCTTAATCTGTCGCCAACAGAAACCTGGTTCGTGCCCGGCCTGCCTGCCTGGTTTACTCCGGGCGATTATCCTATTCATGCGCCGTATACGCCATCTCCTGCAGGAGCCACACTCTGCTATCCCGCGATGCCTCCGTCCGGCGGTTCGCTCAATGAATTCGGCATTTTCCATCCTGAGGTGATGCTGACCAATGTGGGCGGCAGTTCCTGCAAGGTGCAGTTCAGATTCTCGCTTCTGAAGCCTGCCGGCAATACAGCAGACATTGTTTACAAGAAATTTGTAGTCAAGGATAAAGGCGGTGCTACGCTCTGGGATTCAGGAACGCTTTCGAACAAGGCAGTTTTCGGCATGGTTGGACCGGCTTCACCAGTAACTGTTACCGCGATTGATACGCAGAGGTTCGATATTTTGATCGATACTGACTATAACGGCAGTTCCAAAACTTATGAGTGGTCTGTCAGCGCCAACCTTAACAATATACCGTCAGACCAGTGGGTCACCTTAGATCTGCCGGACACAACGCAGTATTCCACAGGCACATATACTACTTTCCCCAGTCTTGGAGGTGGCACGCCTGATCCTGATCCGCCCCTGCCTGAGATCACATTCACCAAGGCTCAACTGCGTGTGGATTCAGATGATGGGGATTACAGGCAGTATGTTGATCTTGCGTATTCGGTCTCCGGGGTGCAATGGATTTATTCCAGAATAAAATATTACCAGGACGAAAATTGGTATACCTTGTACGATCTCACTGATTCCGCGCAACCATTGAGTCATACTTACAACATCACTACTTCTGAAAGAGAAGGCACGATCCAGAACTGGAGTTTTATCATCTACGGTTATGACGGACCAGTGTCAAGCCCGCCGGACATCAATCAGGCAAGATTTGCCTATGAACTGAATTTTGACAAGGTTTATTCAGGCACTTACAACATCTCCAGACCTTCTATTACGAAGGGCAATTTTCTGATCAATGGTGTGGAATATGGAGCGCCACCAACCGGCGATGACCCGGCCGGTCCCTGGTTTATGGAACGCAACAGCGCTGAGTGGCAGCCGAGATATCACCATGGGCTTGTGGAATTCGATGGGCAGTTGTATCTGTTTGGTGGATACGACGGAACCAAGTATTACAATGATGTCTGGACCTCCCCAGACGGCATCTCCTGGTCTGAGCTGCGCGGTAACACGGCCAGCAAAACCCCCACGGATATCTGGAGCCCGCGTCGTAATTTCGGTTATGTTGTGCATAACGGCAAAATTTGGGTGGTCGGGGGATACGGCTATGTCAGTTCATATTCTGTGAGCTATATGGATGATTGCTGGTATTCAACCGATTTTCTGAGCTGGACCCGTACTTCCACCAGTTGCTTTGGTTACGATGAAATGGAAGGCATGGGCATGATGTCGTATACTGGAAAACTGTATGTTGCTGCTGGAAAAACTTCGAGTTATGACTGTATTGATGATGTGTTCAGTTCTTCTGATGGAATCACCTGGACGCGAATAGCCAGCAGCCCTGCATACTACGATGTTGGTAGCCATGCAGGCATTGTGTTTGACAACAGGATGTGGGTGATCGGTGGTTATCGTTGGGGCTCCAGCTCTTATTACAACGAAGCCTGGTATTCGGATAATGGAACTACCTGGACCAGATCAGCTTCTGATATCTTCGACAAGTCAGGGCGGCATTATGGTCAGGCTCTGGTTTGGGAAGACAAGCTGTATTGGCTTGGCGGGCAGTGTTATGACTCCGGATACAAGAATGAAAATGATGTCTGGTCCACCCCTGACGGGATATCCTGGTCCAATATCAATTCCGAACCAGGCTGGTCCGGCCGCTATGGGCACAGGTCTGCTGTGTTCCGCGAGCGCATGTGGGTAACAGGCGGATACGATGGGTCGAAATACTTGAACGATGTCTGGCACCATGGCGGCTCGTTCGAGGTGCTGTCCACAGAGCCTGACCCGGCAGGCGGCGGATGTTTCGAGACTGTCTGGGGCACTGAGGAACTGCACCTGTTTGCGTCAAGCCATCTGGACTGCGGCACTTATGAAATCTGGCTCCACGCCAATGACAGCGATTCACCCCAGAGCGAAGCTGCGAACATGGAAGTGCTGTATGTCAGGCCCAACAAACCCCTGCCACCGGTGACAGTCGGCGATTATTTCACATACAAAGCTGACGATGAGACCCTGGTATCAGTTCCCTTCAATCTCAAGGTCGAGGGCTTGAAGGATTCGGGAGAGGTGCTGTTCCGTGTGATCGATTATACCCAGGGCGGGCTCTTTGGCACTAAAACCACCCCTGGTCCCGGTGCATCCGGCACTTGGGCTGCCACAATCCCACTCAACCTTGTCAGCAACCCGCCGACAGTGCCGCAGACGCATAACAACATCAGGACTATCGTACAACGCAACCTGATCTGGTCCGACCTGAGCGAGCCGTACACTGTTTACATCAACCGCAGGCCCAAGGCCTTTGCCTGGTACAACACCTCTGCCGACAGGTATGAAACCTATACCTGGCCCGCTGTAACCTCAACAGGAGTCACCAGAACATGGTCTGCCTATGCGCATGATGACACCACAACCTTTGACTACACATGGGCCGCTTCCTGGGACGGCACTCTTCCCACTCCCGCAACAACTACTGCCACAGGAAAAAGGTCATTTGACATCAGCTTTCAGAGACCAGGGGACCACAGGCTCTCTCTGACAGTATCCGACAAATACAACACAGCAGGATACGGCCCGGAACTCAACCACAACACAGCCTGGATCCAGTTCCCTGTCAGGCCACCGCAGCCGGTATGGGTGACAACCGATCCTGGCGTGATTCATTACAATTATCCGGGTTCCACTGGCATCGACAGTTATAAGCGCGATGTGACCTTCAAACTGCCGTCTTCCATTGCCACTGATGTGCCGGCCCCGACCTTTATCGTGGAAATCCGTAATTCAAGCGGCGCAGTGCTTTCGTCTAATACAGGCACCATGGCTGTAGTCAGCGGTGCCTGGCAGGCGACAGTCAACGCATCAGTCGGTTCTCTGCCGCATCATCATTATCTGCGGACTCAGGTGACCTGCAGCGGATACACCTCAGTGTGGAGCGCAGACCTGCACATCGAGACCAATATCAAGCCGTGGTTTACGGCCGCTCCCCCCAGTGCCACTGCCAGGGGATGGCAGTACAGGCACGAGCATTGTGCGGCATGCGATGGACATTGCTGTCACTGGGATCCTACTTACTGCGACGGATGGTGGAAAGGGTGGGAAACATCTGTCGGATGCCACGATGACTGGTATGACTCTTGTTATCAGAAGGCCTCTGTCGGATCGAGCACCGCTGATGAAGACAGCGGGCGCCAGGTTGCGCTGTGCAATTCAACGGGTAGTGTGATCAGCAACTGGTACAATGCTGAGCCGACATTTGCTTTCTGCACCAACAACGCCGGAGTGTATACTTTTAAAGTCCGTGATGTATATGGGGCAACTAACATAAGTCCCCAGTTCACCATTTCGAGCGGCACGGCCGGGTCTACATGCGACACCTGCCCGGGATGCAGTTGTAGATGATTCTGATTGTTGATGAAATCAGATTGAATACCGGCAATCCGGTGGTTTTGCCGGGCATAGAGTGAAATGAAGCCGGAGAGTCTCCAACTCGGGGTGAGAGGTTCAGTATTTCTCGCTGCTTTGTTTCTCGCGCCATTTGTCAGATGCGTTGAAAATTACGAGTCATACCTGGCGAAAACAGAGATATTGTCTGTGGCGGTCGGAATAACGGTTATAGGTGTTTTGCTGTGTTCCGGACGGTTTCACTTTTTCAAGGCAGCCCCTGTCCCCGCATTGACCGCCCTGCTCTCTTTCTGTTCCTTCAGACTGTTTGTTTCTCAAGCGCCGGGACTGGGAATTTCCAATCTCCTTGGAATGGTATTGCTGCTGCTGGTGATTCAGTGGACAGCCAATGAAAAACATGACGAATTCCTTTTGAAGAAAGTGCTAATCGTGCAAGGGTGGATCATGCTGATCGCGCTGTCCTGGCTGGCAGCAAGTCAAATCCCGGGCGGAATGGTCTGGGATCCGAGCCGGTTTTTCTGGTCTGTTCCCAACATCGATTTTTCGGAGTCCTTTTTTACCGGAAGAAATTACTATGCAGTATACGCGGGTTTCATATCTCTATTGCTTTACGGCCGTTACAGGATAAAGGTGCTGCCACTGCTGCTGCTCGGTTCCGGAATTGCTCTCGGATCGAGGACTGTGGCGGTCGCATTGTGTGTTGTTGCGTGCGGCAGGGTAGTGACGAGATACTCGGGGATCAGTCATTCCCGTTTGTATTCCCTGATACTTGCTTGTGGACTGACCGCGTGCCTCATGGTCTCTTCGGGCGGCGAAAGCGCGTTCAGACACGCTTCTTTCCAGTCCAGGATCATGGCGTGGAAGAGCTGTCTTTATCAAACCCGGAAAAATCCGTTGTTTGGAACAGGGGGAGGCAGTTTTCAAAGAGAATTGTCCGGCAACTATCCCCGGTTTGATGCAAAAGTGGCATTGACCAGGGACCGGATGAAATTCGCGCATAACGATTATCTTGAAATTCTCGGAGAGAACGGAATCATCGGTTTTGTGCTTTTTATCGCTTTCTGCATCTCCTGCCTGAAAACCGTTGATCGGAACAGCGCGGACGCTGTCCTGTTTTTACTGCTCTGCGGACTGACCGACATTCCGGGACAGATGGGGCATTGCGTTTTCCTGTTTGGTGTTGTGCTTGGTATGGACCTTGCCGCCGGGCAGCGTGTGGATACATCCGGCGGAATGATAAAAGCGGCTGTCATTCTCCTGAGCCTCTGGGCGGTAAGCACATCTATTGCATTCCTTTACTCTCAGCATAGTCTGGGGCAGGCGCTAAGGATGCAGACAGGACGGGAAAAGAAGCTCGAAAGAGCCATGCTGTTAAGGCCATGGCACACTGACACGCTGATCTGGAACGCCAGGCAGAGCGTTAAAGCAGGAAACCTTCAGAGGGCAGCCGAGCTATGTGTGCGGGCTCTGGCAGCAGACCCATGGAATCACGATGTGCATTTTGAATACGGGTCTGTTCTCATGCTCTTGAAAAAATTTAAAGAAGCCAGTGAACATTTCGATCAGTATCGCATTCTGGAAGATGATTCCAGGGCGGGACACACCCGCCTGCTGCATATGATTGAGGCCTATTATCACGCGGGAAGGAAGCAGGATGTCATGAAAATAGTGGATGCGCTTGATCAGAGAGCCCCTGATCTGGCGTGGCGCGCTCTGGACCGCATCAGTCGATGGGAACAGACGAACATGCAGAAGTAAACCCGGGGCATCGGTTGCGCTTCGGGTCCGCAATGCGAACAGACAAATTATTCCCGGTTATCCGGCGGGTACGCTATCTGAAGGCAGCGAGTTTTTTCGCTAATGAGAACCGGTTCCTGGAGCGGGTCCATCCGGAGCGATAACGGTAATCCCGTTGCCGACGCTTATTTCCCCTGCCTGCAGGATGGCGTTTTCACGGTCTTTTCTGCCGGATGGCGCGGTGATCTCATCGCTTCCGAAAATGTATACCGTAATGGCCGACAGTTCTTCTGCCGGTTCTCCCTTTTTTGTGGGCCGCGCAGACAGGCGCACCTGGATTCTCCGCCCGTAAAAATAGATGCCGTTGCTTCCTCCGCAACAGATCTTGGGAAGAACCGACAGCACTGAGTAAGCCTCACTGGTCATTGTTCCGAGTTCCTTGTAAAGAGCCATGAAAAAAGATCTCTTATCAGGGAGTTCTTTCTGGTTCCAGGATTTTTCGATTGTGAATACTTCATCGGAGCGGCCGCAACGGACGACCAGCGGCAGGAGATCGCCGCTTTTGTGTCTTGCGGAATAGATCGGAGAAGATTCATCATCTCCGGGCATGAGAAGGAAAGAATAGCCGTTTTTCTCCAGGAGTGATTTGAGTTTTGGGCGGGTAATATCAACGGGAATTTTCACACCGTTGATGATGTGCTCCTTCAAATCGTAAGGGTTGATCTGATCGGCAAGGCAGAACGAATGCAGGGTTACGAAAATCAGAAGAATCATTGTTTTCATGGCACCTCCCGGCAACGAAAAGGTTTCCTGGTCATGCAGTGATCATGCGCCGTGTTTCGGATATCCGCTTCAGTATATGACAAATCTGCAGCAGCGTCAAAAGGCTGACTTGATCATGTAATTCTGTTAGATTGGAAGCATGCGAATCAGCATCGTCACAGTAGTGCGAAACAGCGTCTCCACGATTGGACAGTGCCTGGACAGTGTTTCTGGCCAGACTTGCGGTCCAGTCGAGCATATCGTGATTGACGGAGGGTCCACAGACGGAACACTGGAAGTGCTGCGGAAAAGGAATGAAATCTCCGCGCTGATTTCCGAACCTGATCATGGTATCTACGATGCCCTCAACAAAGGCGTCAGTCTGGCTACAGGCGATGTGATCGCAACACTGAACTCCGATGATGTCTACGCTTCGAACGATGTGCTGGAAAAAGTTGCCGCAGCTTTTGAGCGGACAGGGTGCGATGCTTTGTATGGCGACCTGCTGTTCATGAACCGGGACTTGACCCGCGCGATACGATTTTGGAAGTCGGGATTGTATGACAGTGCGAGTTTTGCATCAGGCTGGGTCCCGCCGTTTCCGGCCCTGTTTTTGAAAAGAACCGTCTATAACCGATTCGGCCTGTTTGACTCAGGTTTCCAGATTTCCGGAGATTATGAGTTCATGTTGCGTGTGCTGATGAGGCATGGTGTTTCGGCGCAGTATCTGCCTGAAGTGCTGGTAAAAATGCGTTCCGGCGGCAAAAGCAGTATAAGCTTCAGCAGTTTATTGCTCAGAACAAGGGAAAATATTCGCGCATGGCGCATGAACGGATATGAAGCCGGCCCATATACGATTCTTCTCAAATACATCCGGAAAATACCGCAGTTTTCAGTAATGCTCAGTCAGATCAGGGATGGACAAGGGCTTTGAGCAATGCCTTGTGGATGTTTCTGCATAACTACGGTACAGTTGCAGTGTCCTGTGCCGCAACTATTTTTGTATATTCACGCCTTGGTCCGGGTTTTGCAGGAGCCCTGGCTGAGGTAGCTATATATCTGCAGATCTGCAATGTCGCATGCGGTGTGATCAGGTCTTCCATGGACCGTGAGATACCTATGGCAGAAGGACAGAAACTGCCGCGAGCGGCTGAAGATGTCTGGAATCACGCTTTCTGGATTATCGCATTTTTAACTGCAGCCGGTTCAGCAGGTTTGCTGCTGCTTCTGCGTAGATCACGCGGAGACGCGGACCTTGTCAATGCGGTTTTGGCAGGCATGGCAGCCAATGTCATTAA
>JAQTRI010000443.1 GCA_028711905.1 Candidatus Wallbacteria bacterium
CTCCCTGTACACCTGGCGTATGGCTTCGATCTTGGCCGGGTCCGTGTAATAGGCCGAGCACATGGCAGTGCCCTGGCCGTCGAACATCATGTTGCCGCCGTTCTCGTAGAACCCGGACAGGGGGTTTTTCCCGGGAAATTTGTCAGCCAGCTCCTGCACCGGCCCGTACTGGGCATTGAGCAGCACCTTTTCCCTGCCGCCGGCATCAGGGATGATCCACCAGGGGCCGAAGTCGCGCACCCAGACCGTCAGGTGCAGAGGTAACACCTGCACATTGGCCATGTTGACGCCGAATCCGCGCAAATCCCGTTCCAGGTATGGGGAGCCGCACACGAACACTCTGGTGTCAGTGGCGATGAATTTGATCAGCTGTTTCTGCAGGTCCCAGTGCTGCCCGCTTTCGCAGATGATCACGCCATCTGCAGGGTCGAACTCGGCCGGGGAAGTGACATGGCCGGCAGGCGCGCGGCCGGACTTGGGGATGCGGGCCTGGTGGTCTGTGCCGAGCGTATGGATGAACTGGGAGTGGGTCAGCTCTTTTGCTGATGCGGCGAAAGCGAAGATCAGGAATGCCAGCAGCGCATGCTTCATACTTCCCCCTGCGGCGTACTCGATGCTGATTTAATTATATCCTGACTGCAGATAAGGGCAAGGGGTTTTTCTCCGGCGGGCGGGGGCTGGCCGTTGCCCCATGCATTGGTTACTGGCCGTTGAGCTTTTTCAGGTCCTCGGAGAGCTGATTCATCACAGCGCCGGATTCTGCCGCAGCCTTGCTTGCTTCATTCATCATCCAGGTCAGCGTGTCCTTGAAGTAGCGATCCATGTCGCCGTTGGGCCAGCTCTTCATGAACAGCACCAGGTCCTTTTTCGACAGGCTCTTCATGTATTTGTTCACCTCGCCGAAATGCTCTGTGACTTTTTTCATGTCATGGCTGATCTTGGCCGATTCCAGCCGTTCGTAAAACAGTCGGGCCTGCTCTTCCGGGTCTGCTCCGCATCCTGAAACCACAAAAAACAAAGCAATGATCATTGTCCGAATCAAAATTTCCTTCATCTATCCCCCTGGTCCGGATAATTTCTGTCCCTGGGCCGGGTCAATAATTCTCCGGGTTCATTATACAGGCAAACCGCACTAAAATCATCCAGAACCTGCTGGTGATGATACTATCTCGTGTGCCTGAGATCTTTTAGCTCTCCAGGCGCGCAGCCGAGATTTTTCCGGAGCTGGTTCCGGCTAACACAGCACAGCCGTCTTCAGTGGTGGGAGAGAAATAGGTGACCCCATACTGCCCAGCGGCCTGCACACGCGCACTTACGGAATCAGCGTCCACCTGGCAATGACGATAACACAGTGGCTGGGAATGAATTCAAAACACCGGGGACCGGCCGTGCCCAAATCCTCAGTTATTGATCTTTGGGTCCATAATGTATAATCGGTTTGACCCTTGTTCCTGAGGGAAATTGCAGATAATGCGCCATACATTATGGCCTGAAAGCTCAATAATCTTTACGGCCTGTCCCCGCCAGGTTTTTATCAACAGCCTGTATACATTTGACACGCTCAAGCGCACAGTCTTGCCAAAAAACACTGCATCACACCAGCTGCGAGAGAAAGGTCCGGGCCGGCACGATGACCGGCCCGCTGGTGCTGAAGCAGTCAGCCTGGACATACTCGGAAGTGAACGCCACTACAAAGGCATGCTCCGGCCTGATTCTGTCATGAAAGTAGCGCATGCTGCTGCTGATTCCTGCAGGGGCCGCCAGTTTCACTTCCACCATGAACCAGGGTTTTCTGTCGCGTGTGACCAGAAAATCACACTCGCGCTTTTCCTTGTCGCGGAGGAACCACAGCCCGTATTCGCCCAGCCCGCTGTCGGTCCAGAAATGGACTGCCTTGAGAAGATGGGACGCCACCAGGTTTTCGGCGCGCAATCCCGGATCGCTGACCAGGGACCAGTCCCAGAGATAGGTCTTGGGTTCCTTGATCAGGGACCTGGGCACATTGCCGGTCCAGGGTGACAGTGTGAAGCAATAGTAGAAGCTTTGAAAGGTCGTGATCCAGCGCTTGATTGTGCCGCAGGACACCCCGACCTTGTCCGCCAGGTTGGCGTAGCTCGTCAGCTGGCCGGACTGGTGCCTGAGCAATTCGGCCAGCAGTTCCATCTGCCCGAGTTCCTGGATGCGGTTCAGGTCCCGGATGTCTTCCCTGATCAGCTGCTGTTGCCTGAGGCTTTTCCAGCGGTTGAGAAAGCGCAGGCTGTCCTTGAGATAAGGCTCGGGAAATCCGCCGGATTCAAGCAGCCGGTCCAGGATGCCGGGATGCGGTCCGGCAGGGGGGCTGATCTCATGATCCGGCAGTTTTGGCCGCAGGATCTCGGCCAGAGACAACTGGTGCAGGCGGCAGAGGAAATAACGGCCCATCAGGCTGTCCCCGCCTTTCTTGAAAGCGTCCAGGCGCGAACTGCCTGTGACGATGATGTTGACCTTGCCGTGGTACGAATCGTAGAAGCCCTTGAGAAAGGTCTTCCACTTGCCGTACTTGTGGATCTCATCCAGCATCAGGGTTGGCCTGCAGCTGTGGATTCTGTTAAGGCCGGCTTGCATTGCAGTGGCTTCCACCCCGGCGACAATGATCTTCCTGTGGTCGAGATTGTCCCAGTTCAGGTATGAAAAATCTCCGGATTCTTTCCCGGCCATCATGCCGGCAGTGGTTTTTCCGGCCTGGCGCGGGCCTGTGAGGAACAGCATCTGGTGACAGTTTGCGAAATGGTTTTTGATCATCGAAACATAGATCCGGTCCATGATGCACCTCTGGATTTCGGGGAAATCTATGTGACTATTATAACGCATATATCATTTCAGTCAAGACCGAAATATCATATATGGTATTTTAGTCAGGATTGCGGGCAGCCATCAAGACATGTGCGCCGGCTTTGAGGCCTTGCGAGAAGGCAAAGGTTTAAAACCGTTCCCCCGGGCATCGGGGACTGGCCGTGCTCCCAGGCTCCGGGGACTGGCCGTTCCCAAATCCTCTTTTATTCTTAACGGCCTGTCCCAACCAAAGCCAGAAGTCTGCCAATCGACCTGCCTGCCCGGCGCAAATGACTGTGAAGTAGGGGCCCCACCAGGTGAAGATCCGCAAGCAGCGCATTGACCCGGTTTTGACGAAACACGGGTGGAAGATCATCCCATTTAAGAATATGTTCTTTCGCTTCTGGATTTGATGCGGTAAATCACCACGATTTTGTTTTTGTCGTCAATTGTATAAAGCACTCGATAATCACCGATTCTGAGCCGGTATCCTTCTTGTACTGTGAGTTTCATCGATTGTCTGGGGCGCGGATT
>JAQTRI010000050.1 GCA_028711905.1 Candidatus Wallbacteria bacterium
TTCAACGCAATGGATCGAGCGGGTAAGCTGGAACGAATTGAAAGTTTTCATCAATATGAAGCGCGAAGTGATCAAGCGATCACCGAACTTCACCGAGGAATCTCTGCTCAGCCGAACTTATGAGACCAGCCTGCACAGCCACTATGGCCGCGAGAAATACTGGAGTGCCGAACCGGCTGAAAGAGAACATGAGGCTGAAGTACAGCATCAATAACCGAACAGGCTCTTGTCTGCATAATTTTTCTGCTCAACCTGGAACGACAACACCGCACCGGATTTTAAACCAGCCACGCATCCGGTGCGGTTTCCTGTCTGAGCAGGACCGGACAGGGTCACCGGAAATTCAACCTGTATCCAGTGACTGTTAGCCCCTGGATGCTGTATAATATTGCCATCAACTCTCAGGGGGAATCATGAGCGAAAAGTTGAACCTGACCAATTCCCAGAAAATATACACTGAAGCTTTGGATTTCTGCCCGGGCGCGATCATGGGCATACGCAAACCCTCCAACTTCGTGCCCGGAGAATACCCGATCTTCTTCAAGTCCGGCAAAGGCATGCGCATCTGGGATGTGGACGGCAACGAATATCTGGACTTTCTTGCCTCTTACGGCCCGATCATCATCGGCCACCAGGAAGAGGAAATCGACAATGCTGTGATCGAAAAGATCCGCACAGACAGCTTCTGCTTCAACCTGGCCCAGCCTCATCAAAACGAGCTTCTGCGCCTTTTGCAGAAGCATATCCCCTGTGCTGAAATGGGCGTGCTGGTCAAGACCGGGTCAGACGCCACATCCACCGCCATCCGCATCGCGCGCGTGCACACCGGTCGCGACATGATCCTGCGCTGCGGCTACCACGGCTGGCACGACTGGTGCATTGCGGTCAAGAACGGCATCCCGGCCAACTGCTACAAGGATGTCGACGGCTTCCACTACAATGATATCGATTCGCTGAAGAAAAAGCTCGAAGAATACAAAGGCAAGGTCGCGGCTGTCATCACCACTCCTATCGGCCATGAACTCAACGAACCGATCCAGGAGCCTCAATCCGACTTCCTGAACAAGGTCAAGGAACTGGCTCACCAGCACGGAGCAGTGCTGATCTTTGACGAGATCCGCACAGGCTTCCGCATGAGCATGGGCGGAGCGCAGAAATATTATAAAGTCACCCCGGACATGGCAGTGTTCGGCAAGGCCATGGCCAATGGCTACGCCATCTCGGCAGTTACCGGCAAGCGCGAAGTGATGATGTCTTTAGAGGACAAGCACGCCTTCATTTCCTCAACCTTCTTTTCCAACAGCCTGGAAATGGTCGCCGCCATTGCCACCATCAAGTTCCTGGAGCGGGAAAAGGCCTTAGACGCAGTGTGGAAAAAGGGCGAAACCATCAAACAGCGCTCCATGGCAGCCATTGAAAAAACCGGGGTTAACGCCTTTTTCTCAGGCATTGTGCCTATGCCCTTCTTCACCTTCCCGAAAGATTCCGACGACCCGACCGACAAGCGCTACCGTGACCGCAGAGTGCTGTTTTTCACCGAACTGGTGCGCAATGGCGTATTCATGCAGCCTTTCCACCACGGCTACATCGGTTACCGCCACACTGACGCTGACATCGAACGGGCCTGCTCAGTAATCGAAGAAGCCTTTGCCGTTGTCGCCAAAGCCATACCTTGATCAGGAACGAACGGCTTGAAATCGAGGTGCTGAGGCGCCGTAATACGCTCCTGCATGTGCTGGAAAAGGTTTCAGGCGTACCTGAAAACCGTATCTCTGCGAAAGTTCTGCCCATCATGCTGCGGGCTGTCTGCGAGCATTACTTTCTGAAAACCGGTCATCCGGCGCAGATTGTTTCTCATGCTGTTACCTGCGCCAGAAAGATCTCCGCAGGATCGGCTTCTTTTGCCAATGCCGTACTGCGTAAGGCTTTATCCCATGATGACATCAGGTCTCTGCTTCCCGCTCCCGGCGAACCTGATCACTTGGAGCTTCTGTTATCTTTCCCGTCATGGATCGTCAATGAAGCCGGAAAAGTCTTTGCCGACCCGGGACAGTCCCTGGCGGCCCTGAACGAATCTCCACCCTTTACAATTCGTATGGTATCGTCTGACCCTCAGGCAGAAGCAGAGTCTCTGACCGCCCGGGGTTTCACGCTGACACCAGCCTCACTGCCCAAGGCATTCCATGTCCAGGGCAGTGTCGATATCACTGGAACCCCTGAGTGGCGGAACGGAAAAATCTACATCCAGGACGAAGCCTCGATGCTGGTGGCTGATATAGCATCAAAGCTTCCGGGCCGTAAAATTCTCGACCTGTGCGCATCTCCTGGGGGCAAGATCACCTTGCTCTCGGAACTGCTGCCCGATTCTGTATGCACTGCCTCTGATCTTCCGGACCGGCTTGGGCTGCTGCGCGAGAATATCGGGCGCATGAAACTGCAAAACATCAAAGTTTGCAGCTCAAAAGAAGTGGCAGGACCCTTTGACATCATTCTGGTCGATGCGCCCTGCTCGTCACTGGGAGTGATCCGGCGGCACCCGGGAATCAAATGGGAAAAGCGCCGCAATGATCTGGGGAACCTGTCACGAGTGCAGCTTATGCTTCTGGAGCAGGCAGTTTCCCTGCTTTCACCTGGAGGGCACATTGTATACAGCACCTGCACTTTTTCCCGGCTGGAAACAGTAAAAGTGGTGGAAAATCTACTGTCAAAACACAGCGAACTGGAAGTAATTCCACTAAATCGGGATTTTCCGGACGGAACATTGACATTCCCGGGCCTGATTATGCCGGGATTTCAAGGCATGGACTGCTTTTTCATCGCTGTGCTGAAAAAGCAGTAATTCCTGTTCAATGCTTAGACACATGCAGACTCCCGCCAGGCTGCTCTAAACCGGGGTAAAACGCATTCCTTCCCCAAGGTTGTTCAAAACAGCCGAGATGTGATGAACCGCGAAGATCGAGGTCCGCAGTTTACTACTCCGTAAATGAGGAACCGAGAGCCGAGCGGGGCAGCGCAGATTGGCCGTTTTCAACAACCTAAAACTTGTAGCCTAAGTTAAGCGCTACCTTCTGACTGTCCCAATGATTATCATCCTCATAAGTCAGATCGTAAATCATGCGCCTGTGCAGTCCGCGCAGCCCAATATTGTAGTTCCAGGCCCTTCCGATGTGATGCTGTTCCAGCTCAGCCATTAGAAACAGCGGAAAATTTTCCATGATCCTGCTCTCAAATGCCCACCCTGACAGCAGACGATATTCATGGTTGCGCATCTGGTATTTGATGTTAGACAGAAACTGGGTTCTTGACCACTTGCGGAAGCGAAACGAACCGGCGAAATAAACAGAAGCCCGGTGCCCGAGTTCTTCTTCCCCGAAAAAGACACGCATCTCTCCGCCCCAGAGATAGCGGAAGCGGTCATAATTCTTCTGATCACTGTTCAGTCGTACCCGGCCGCCAAGAAGCAGGGAATTATGAGAGTTATAATATCCGTCCATACCCCGTTCGAGAAAATCTGTGCTGAAATACAGGCTGTATCTGTCATCGCGGGAATAAACCCCGCTCAAATAATCGATGCCCCCGTTCTGTCCTCCGCTGTTCAATTGGAGATTGGCCTCTCCGATCCAGCGCTCCTGAGGAATGTCGGCGCAGTAAAGATTGACCAAGCGCAACCCCCTGGAAGGAGAAAGACAGTCCAGCACGGGTTCCCTCGGTGCCATGATCTCAGCCAGCCTCCTGCGCCAGCTCGACTTCCTGATCACAGGATCATAATCGCTTTTCATTCTCCGTTCTTTAACGATCTCGTAGAATGTTTTTTTCTGGGATTCAATGTCAGGATCATTAGTGAATTCATCTCCACGCGATGAGTGCGTCATCAGTCTCTCATCTTCACGGAACTGCTGCTGAGGTTCCTCTTCCCGTGCGTCAGAAACAGGACCCTTTTTCCGAAAGGTCTCGCTGGTTGCGGATACATCGGTCCTGCTCCGGCTGTCCGGCTCAAGTACCGGCTCAGCTCCTGATTTTGTGACTCGGACAACTTCGACATCCGCCTCCCTGTCATCAGTCATAAAACTCTGCATCTGCTGCTTGACCCTTTCCCTGTCCGCCAGGGCGCGATCACGCAGCTCTCTTCCCCCTTCACTCATGCTTTTTTCCAGGAGATCGAACTGCTGCTCCAGATAGTCAAGGTCAATGCTGTAGTCTCGCAACTCCCGGGCCAGAAACCTCGATAAATCCCGCATTTCAGGCAGAGCAGAACGCAATTCCCAGAACAGGGGCTGCTGTTCAAAACCAGGCACATTGAGACTGACAATCGAATTATCAATCAGAATCGTGGCCAGAATTCTGCCCATCTCTTCCTTAGACACCTTTTCTCTGCCGTCCATGAGATGGTCGAAATTCCTGACACCCGCCACTTTGATCAGATTCCGTAACTGCTCACAGGACGGGTGCTCCCTGGGCACCATTCCCTGCAGCAGAATAATAGCGAACATGAGAATCACAACAAAACAGGAAACGGCCTTACGCCGCAAATTGCTGCTGTCTAAACTCTGTAAGATCATCTCAAAAAATCTCATCTAAAGAACTCTCCAGAAGCGGCATTCCAGCACCAAAAGCCAGACATGCCACGCGGCTGTCACGGCTGTGTCCGGACAAAGCATAGGCCACAGTGGCAAGAAGCGGCCAGTCCCAGCCGCGGACACTCAGGCGGCGCCTTGTTTTTACCCGTGCCGCTCCTTCCAGAACATCTGTAGAGCGTACCAGTCCGGTATGGGTGGAAATGCTGCGCAGCTGCACCTTGTGCTTGGCCATCAGATAATAATGGTCCACAAACATCGTATGAAATTTGTAACTTTCAATGTGGCTTCCCATTTCGCTGCCGATCAGCAGGGTATCGATGTCCAGTTTCTGCCCGACCGTTTTGACGAAATTCTCGTCCAGGTCCCATTTTTCCTGGTAGTTACCGGTTGTTTCCACAACATTGAATCCTGATGCCCGCAACTTGTTGATCAGCAGATCCTCCAGAGTCACAGCCGAGTTTCCGCGCATGCCAAATGAACCGCCTGTGCGATCCGCAGTTGTCAGCATGGTCCAGGAATCCGATTTTTCCGGCTGCAGAGTCAGAGAACGGTCTGAGGTGCGCATAACATACACCCCGACATTACCGCACCCTTTCAGAGAACCGATGCGGTCCACCTCATCCAGGGCCAGCACCCATGATCTGAGGCTCAGGTCCATGGCATTGCGTCCGGACAGGATATTGTCGAAACTGTTGTATCTGGCGCGACAAAAAACTTGTTTTCCAAGACAGAAAAACAGCAGGAACGCCAGCAGAAACGATGCGATCCTTAGCCTGCTCAAAGCCATGTCAGAACCGCCAGAGGGCGCCGAGTTCGATCTTCTGTCGCTGGAATTCATTGTCGTCCTCATAAATCATGTCATACACCAGCCTTTTTCGCGTCACTCTGAACCCCAGATTGAGGAGCCAGTGATTAGCCTCATACTTTTTGACAGCCTCGGCCACGAAAAAAAGCGGGAAATCGCGCACCTGGGTTTCGTATCCGATGGATGGAAGAAACTTATTGCTGTGGTTACGGTTCTCGAATGTGCAATTGGTCACAACTTGTGTGCCTTTCCATTTTCTGGCCCGATAAGCGCCTGACAGATAAACACGGGCGACATCCTCGAAACTGGAGTCCAGGTAAAAGTGCTTCCATTCGCCGCCAAGCGCGAATTTGAAAGGATTGCGCTCATACTTTGTCAGTTGGACCTTGCCGCCGGCCAGAATCGAATTGTGCGGTTTGTAGAATCCGTTGTTTTCCTGCTCGAGGTAACCGCTGTAAAGGTACATCATGGTCCTGGTGCTGGTGGTGATCAGCATGCCGAAACGGTCCGTGCCGAAAACAGTGGAATCTGCCTCCCGGTCCTGTTCCTTTCTGATGGAAAAATGCGTGTCGATCATCCAGCGCTGGTCAGGGACATCTGCGTTATGAATATCAGCGACACGGATCGATCCGCTCGGCGAATATCGCCCCTTCTCAGGATAAACCTTTTCCTTGCCCAGCCTGAGCTTGATATCCTCGATGCGTTCGGCCCGCTCTTCGATCAATTTCTGCTTGAAATCCTCAGCAGTCTCTGCTTCAGGCACTACCGGAGGCAGAGGGGATTCCTTCATCAGGGCCGGGGCTTCAGTTCCCCATCTTTCCAGGCGGTCGTATTCGCTCATCAGAAAATCATACCCGATATTGTAATCAGTCAGTTCCTTGCGCAGAAAATCGGTAAGCTCACGCAGCTCAGGCTCGCACCCTTTCAAGCGGTGAAACAGCGGCAGCCTGGATTCCTCAGGCGCGTCCAGTTCGATGTATGACTGGTTGATAAGGATCTGCGCGAAGGCTTGAGCCATTTCAGCTGTGGTCATACCGCTTTTGACCTGCAGATATTTTTCCAGGTCAGGGATATGCGAGGCTTTGATCAGCCTGTGCAGTTCCTTATATGCGGGATGCAGAGCCGGAACTTCCTCTGACAGCGCAAGCATCGCAGACATGAGCATCAGAACAAAGAAAAAGACGCGTTTCGCGTTCATCAATATGACTATCGGATTTTCCCCGCATTTCCTTATTCACCACCCTTCATTTGTCTTTATCCTGCATTCATGCAAAATGTACAGTGCCATGAATAAACTGCTGACACTGGCAATTCTGGCTCTTTCGCTGCAGCTTGGCGCACGCGAAAGCCTGCTTTACCACAATTATGAGGACCACTTCACCTTTTCCCTGTCTTTTCTCAATTATCATCCTGATGAAGCCCGCACCCTGGACGGAACGCAAATCAGCGGTCTTTTGACCACAGGCTCTTTCGGATTTTTCACCACTTCCCGGTGCCGGATGGAGATGAGCTACGGCAGATTCGATGAAAACTGCGAAGGACACAAAGCTGAAGTAAACCCGTTTCTCCTGGAATGGACTTTTTACCAGAATCTCAGCCACAACTGGAAGTACCATTACGGCTGCGGGATCGGATCATTCCGCTTCGCTTTCCAGCCCATGCCTGCCGGTCCCATGTACAGCCATACTGACATGGGATTTTCGATCAAGACTGGACTGACTTATCTGATCAGCGAAAACTTTTTCATGTCTTTAGACGGTGAATTTCTCGGTGCTGAATGCTACGATCTGATCCCGCCGGGAATAGTGCTGCCGCCACAGTTGCACTCCAGAAATCTGAAAATCTCAGACACAACTTTTGGTATTTCGATGAATTTCGCGTGGAAATGATCTTTGGCGAGAGTGTAACATAATTGGTGTAAACCTCCAAAAGTGATTAAACTGAAGGGAAAGCCTCTCCAAAATCTACAAGTACACCGGCGTCATCCGCACCATGATTTACACGACCAATCCGATTGAAAGCCTGAACCGACAATTCAGAAAAACCACGAAGATCAAAACTCAATTTCCGACTGATGCCGCTGCTATGAAGATGCTCTATCTGACCGTTGTGAGGATGCAGGAAAAATGGAACTCGCGGGTGAAAAATTGGGGCCAGATTATTGCCCAGCTATCCATACATTTTGAGGACAGGGTTGCGAGGTACTTGTGAGTTTACACCAAAAACTTGACACTCTCATTGAGGGCGGCCACGAGGGTCGCCCCTACGAGCGGGATTCATGCTTTCTGTTTTTTTCGTCATGAACCCGTTTTTGTTGTATTCATACAATGCCTTGTATTTCACCTCTCCCATGGCTTCTAAGCGCTCTTCTCTGACCTTGCCTGTGGGGTAATAGCTGATGTACTTGGCAACCATCATCATGTTGCCGTAGCCGACTTTGGTCTTTCTTCCGGCCTTGTCATATTCGATGAAAATCCCGGCTGTGAGCTGGTTCGGGCCTGAATAGCGGGCAATGCGATAGGGACGGCCCTGCTTGTTGTATGCGTATTCCACTGCAGTCATGTCCTGACCTGTGCCTGACTCCACCAGCATCAATTTTCCGGTTTTGTCGTACATGTGCTGGAACTCTTCGGCAGTCAGCTTGGTGTAGATTTGTTTTTTCAGCTGTTGAAGAATGTCATACTTGTGTTCGACAGTCAAAACCTCATTCGAAGCATAGTCTAAGAATCCATCGTGCGTGTACCCGAAGCCGGTATCGCTGCCGGCGGCTTCGATCACGGAAAGCACAGCTTCAACGCGCTTGTCGTAATAATACTTCTCGCTTCTGCCTGTAGGCAGGTCGCGCTGAATCATGAACGATCCATACGCTGAAGTGTCGCCAAGGATGTTGTAGCTGTCCCGGCGTTCATTCCCTCCCTCATCGGTCAGCTTCGTCACACGGTTCACTGCGTCATGTTCCATGGCTTTGATCCGCTGTGCTGCAGACTCGATCCGATACGGATTGCCGGCAGCTTTTCGATGGCAGAACACACTTTGGACAGGCGCATTTCAGTCTCGTGAATTTTCATTGTGTGTCCTCATCAGTAGAATTGATACTATTGTTTCCATCCGGTGAACTTGGCGGCAGAAGTTCCGTTCGCGACCAGGAAATCGGTTTCTTGGCATCCGATGCCGAATGGTGCCGGCGAGAATTGATGAGAGCAATGAAGAAAAAAATCAGGACCAAGTAAAAAAAAGTGTTGAATACAAAGCTTGTACCTGACGATTTCTTGCTGGCTTTTCTTTTTCTGGGAACACTGCTGTTGGCTTCTTGCCATGATTTCTTGTTTTCAGCCACTGCTTGGTCGAGAATATCGAACACCTTGTTCAACTCCTTCTCATCAAACATTTTCAAATTGATACAAAGCGGTTTCGCGTTGATGTCCATCGTGTTTATCTCAGCACGGACGAACGGTTTGGATATATCGTTGTCCTCATATCCGCCAATCATTACTTTGTAGTTTACAATGTCTGATAAACGAACGCTCTTTGTGCCTTTAAAGAGCGCGGTGTAGGAAATGTCGTCCTTGGTAACAATTAGTCTGTATGCCCTCAGACCAGCTATAACATAGATATGCATAAGCAGCACGCCAGCAAGAAATATCAAGTTTTCTAGATTATTAACATCGCGAAGTACAATGGGTAAGGTTGTAATCACAAAAATCGCCGTTAGGCCGCCAAATATGTAATAAGGCCGTAAATATGCGCGCAGAACTAAAGTCGAATACTTCGCTTCTATTGACATTCATCAACCGCAGTTGGCCAGAATGATTCATACCCTTCATACAATCCCGCACCAAATACAGCTCCCGGATAAAGACTCGTATCAACTGCTCTCCCAATATACATCCTTGTGGCTGTACGCCAGGAAACCCGAGAAATTGTTCTGTTCCTCAATCTCGTTGTCATCTGTCTGAAGATTGCGTTAAAACTATTTCTTCCGGATGTAATGCCTTGTACCGGCATACCTGGAATATTGCCCATAGCAGCACCAATCGCAGCTGACACCGCTAAATCCGACAAATTTAATTGGTTTTGATTACCTTGGTACACATTTGTAAGCTGATTGATTACATTGGCGGTTGCCCCTCCCACTGCACCAGCACCGACTGGCCCTGTGTAAATAAGTGCCACTCCGCCAGCCCCACCCCCAATAGCAGAGCTTGCATACGCTGTTGGGCTACTGATCTGATGAGAAAACAAATCGGCCGCAGCCTGGCCAATCAAACCTGCAGCCATACCACCTAAAAAGAAGACAGCGTCATCAACCCCGGTATAGTTCCCGAACGGATCACTGAAATTCGCAGGATTGCTCCCGGCATATCCCCAGTCGTTCAACTGTGCAGGATCGTAAAGAACTGCCTGGTTTCCACTCAGAATAGCATTCTCATTGAATCGATCCCTCTGCATGAATCTTCCGATTCGTGGATCATAGTATCTGCTGCGATAAAAGTAATGCCCAGCTTCCTCATCCCATTCTCTTCCAGTGAAACCGAACCCTGTAGCCCTGTCGTAAGGCTCCTCGCCGAAAGCCCGGTAGCGCCTCATAGTCAGGATGTTGCCGTCCTTGTCGAACTCGAACTTGACTGATCCCAGATAATCCTGGAAGAAGTATCGCACATTGTCGTTCTGATCAACCTCGCCGTAGTTCTCGTCAATGTTCAGGCCCAGGATAATCTTCTTGGAGCCCTTGGTATTGTCGCGGACTTCAAAGATGTTATCTCCGACATAATAGAAGCGCTCTTCACCTGAGCCTGCCGGGCCGGACCACTTGCGCGTGTGCCTGCGGCCAAAGGGGTCATAGGTGTATTCCACAGTGTTACCGTCCCTGAACACTTTCTTCAGTCTGCCGAGCGCATCATAGGTGTATGACGCATTCTCTGCCCCGGATTTGACTGTCAGGCTGCCTTCCTGGTCGTATGTATAGGTGACCTCCTGACGATCGCCCGGGTTGCGGGCCGATTTCAAATCGGCCCCTACACGGACTGTGTTTCCCACGGTCATCTTTACCATTTCTCCTGCCGTGTTGTATTCGTATTTAATGATACCAAAATTCTTCGAATTCAGCGCTGTTCTGTTGCCGTCGGCATCGTAAGTGAATTCCTCGGTTTCACCGTCAGGGTATGCGGCTTTGATCAGACGGCCGAGGCCATCGTAATCGTATGTGGTGATTTCTGCGGTGGTGTCACGGGATTGAGGGCGACCACGAGGGTCGCCCCTACGAGCGGGATTCATGCTTTCTATTTTTTTCGTCATGAACCCGTTTTTGTTGTATTCGTAAGAAGCCTTGTACAAAATATTCCCTTGTTTTTCCAGCCATTCGGACTTGACCAGTCCGCCTGGGTAATAGCTGATGCGCTTGTCGATCTGCCATGTTTCATACCCGACTTTGGTTTTGCGTCCGGCCTTGTCGTATTCGAAATTGATGTCAGCGTTTTTCCTGAAGATGCGGTACACCCGGCCCTGCTTGTTGTATGCGTATTCCACTGCAGTCATGTCCTGACCTGTGCCTGACGCCACCAGCATCAATTTTCCGGTTTTGTCGTACATGTGCTGAAATTCCTCAAGCACCGGCCCATTATAAATCTTGTATTGGAGCCAGGTCATGCGGAGAAGCTTATCATACTTCATTTCTATATACAGATCAGCACCGGAGGCCTGGCTGATCAATCCGTGGAATGTCCGGCCATAGCCAAATCCCCCGGAAGGGCTGGCTGAAGAGTTTACGGAACCCAGCATGTTGGAACACCGGCTGTCGTAATAGTGGTCTTCATACCGCCCTGTAGGCAGTTCCCGCCTGATTACAGGGAGTTGAAGTTTTAACGAATGTTTGTAATAGGTATATTTTCGCTCATTGCCGCCTTCATCGGTTAACCTGACAACGCGGTTCAGGGCATCGTACTCCATGGCTTTACTGCGCTTTTCAGCTGATTCGATTTTTGTCGGATTTCCTGCAGCGTCATAGGCATAGGAAAACACTCCGCCTGCAGGGTCAGTGATCTTGTCGATCAATCCCTGATTATTTTGAGAATATACAAACTCATTACCCATGGGATCAATGCGTTTTCTGAGTTCGCCGTTTCTGTTGTATTCATAGCGCGTGGTGCTGCCCATGGGATCGGTAACAGACACCGGCTGATTGAGGCTGTTATATGCAATGCTCGTGGTCTCGCCTGCTCCGTTTTTCATCAGAACGATATTGCCGTTGCGGTCATAAGAGAGTTCCTGATTCAGTTCCCCTCCGAATGTATAGCTTGTCACTCTGTCCATCAGGTCGTAAGTATATGCCCCGATCCGCTTTTCCGGGTCCTGAGTGGCGCGTAGCGTACCTTCCATGTTCCAGGAATACTTCCACGCATTGCCTGATGCATCGGTCACCTGCGTCAATTCCTTTTTCTCATTGTACCGGTACTGAGTTACCGCCACGGAATTTGCGCCTTCTTCCAACACATCAGTCTGTTTTTCCTCCAACTGCCCGCAATTATCATAGCTGTACTCGATGCCTGAGTAATTTTTAGTGTGTTTTGTCAGCCTGCCGACTGAGTCGTACTGGATTTGCCGTGTGTAGTCGTACGGATCAGTGTATGCAATCAGATTGCCGGTCGGGGAATAGGTAAAGCTCTCGCTCATTTCGCATTCTCTGCTGATCCCTGTGACCTGATCAAAGAAATTGTATGAATATCCTGTTTCGCGGCCCAGTTCGTCTGTTGTTTTCAAAACATTGCCGTAAGCATCGCGGGAAAATGTAACTTTACTGCCTGCTGCGTCTTCAATTGCGCTCAAATACCGGTTGCCGTCATACTCGAATTTCGTGACCCGGCCCTCGAAATCCGTGGCCTGCAGCATGAGCCCGCGCTCATCGTAGCTCATGGTTGCTGTTGCGCCGTCAGGATTGATCTTCTTGATCAGATGACCCCTGCCGTCATACTCATAGCGGAAAATATTGCCGTTGCGGTCAGTAAAAGAGGTCGTTTTGTTGAATACCGGGTGCCATGAATACTGCTCGCACGAGCCGTCCGGGAACTTCTTGCTCACCATGTTGCCCCGGCTGTCGTAAGCGTAAAGATACGAACTGCCGTTCGGCAGTCTGACTCTTGTTGCCTGATTATTACCGTTGTAATCATAGCGGTACAGTGCTTCGCTATAGTCCTGGAACGACTTCAAGGCTCCGCTCAGGTAATAGGTCAAAATCCTTTTGTGTCCGCCGTCATCTGTTTCCGTGATTACTGTATCTGAGCCGGATTGTGTGTATGTGCGGGTCAGGGACTCTCCTGCAGCGTTGGTGCGCTTAGTCATGCGGCCCTGATCATCGTACTCCATGTATTCTTTGGTGCCATCGCGAAAGATGTTGCACACGATCCGGTCGGCATCGTTCCATTCATATCCGCAGGAAAAACCGTCCGGATGCTCGATTTTCACCAGCCGCTGTTTATCGTCATACGAAAAGCGCCGCTCCACGCGGCCGCCGATGTCGATCACAGCAGACATGCGATTTCCACCACATGCGTCCCACTGATAGGTCACGGATTTTCCCGTTGGCAGGGTCTTTTCCATGATCCGGCCCTGATCATCATGCTCATAGGCAGTGACATTGCCGTTGGGGTCAACGGTTTTGTTCAAACGGCCGTTGAAAAATGTGAGTACTGTGGCATCGGGCTTTCTGATGATCCAGGTCCGGTCATCTGAGCCTTTTTCAAGATTCATGTAATGGTTGCGCTCAGGCCACCACTTGCCGTTTTGGTCCTTGACAAAGGCCCAGGCTGTATTGTTGCCGTCATAGTATCTGGCAAAATCGTCTCTTTCAAAGGCTTGGGAGCTGGTTTGATCCCCCAGTCGGAACACGAGAATCTGATCGTCTGTTACGGCAAAGCCCTTGCCGATGGCCAGGCCATCGTATGCGTAGTCGCGGTGATGATCCTTTTGCGCCTTGGTCCTGTCGTTGTCGGAGTGCTGATTGCCGTGCTTGACAAAGCAGGGTTTTTCATTATCCGGGTTTGGGTCGCGATTGCCGTTGCTGTCCGGACCGCCTGCGGAGGGAGGAATGTTTGTTGCAGGCTTGAAATCCGGGAAAATACCGACTGCAGGAGTATGCTGCTGATTGGCCGGATCTCCCGGAGTCTGCGACCCAGGCCCTGAAT
>JAQTRI010000051.1 GCA_028711905.1 Candidatus Wallbacteria bacterium
ATTCCAGCAGACGGTTGCAGATATCTTCCGGAAGGCGGATGGTCAAAATACTCATCATCGATGAGCCTCCGTATTACATGTATTACACTTTGATTATACCCGGCATCCATGAGTAAATCAAGGCCGGAAGCAGACACCCGGTTTCAGAACAAACTCCCGCCGTTGCGGTCATAAGCAAGCATGAGCGGGAAGCCGCGCACAGAAAGACAATACACAGCCTCAGGCCCCAGCTCGGGCAGGAATGCAGTCCGGCATTCGGTTACAAACGATCCCAGCAGAGCGCCAAGCCCGCCGTATGTGACAAAGTAAAAATGCTTTCCTGCCGCGCAGTCAGCAGCCACCTGATCACTTCTGCGCCCTTTTCCGATTGTAACCATGACCCCATTTTCCTCAAAAAACTCCTGATACCTGTCGAACCTGCGCGAAGTGGTGGGACCGCAGGCTCCGGCCCGTCCTGAAGCGGCATTACCGGACGGTCCGCAGAAGTAAGCGATCTTCCCCTGCAGTTCCACAGGAAGGCCCCCTGCAGCCTGAAAAGCTCGCAAAGACGCGTCACGCAGGGTGTAGAGTACTCCAGAGTATGCGATCCGGTCCCCGGATTTCATTTGCCCAATTCGCCGGATCAACTCAGCAGGGTTGAAAACGACTGAAACAGAAGGTCCTGCGCTTCCTGTGGAGGCGATCGGAGGGGTACCACTAATCCATGCTTTCGGTAAAACCCCGCCTGAGCGTGAGGCGAAGGCGTTCAAAGCCGAGGACAGAATGCAGTGGTTGCAGGATGTAACCACGGAATGTCCGCCACTGGAAACGCAGGACACTTCCTGGCTGCTGTCGCTCAGGTCGTTGCATTGATCAACTTTCATAAATCAGCCTTCCCACACGATACGAATGGCACATCACATTGACAGCCACAGGCAATGAAGCGATGTGGCACGGCGCTTCCTCTGCCTGCACAGAAAGCACAGCCAGCTTTCCAGCCAGTCCGAAAGGCCCAATGCCGGAACTGTTGAGCCGCGCTTTGAGTTTTTTTTCGAAATCCGCAAGATATGCGGCAGTAGAAGCTGTTCCAGGTTCACGGAACAGGGCTTTCTTGGCCAGCAGTGCCGCACGGTCCAGTCCGCCGCCCAGACCCACGCCCACGATTACAGGCGGGCAGGCATCAGCAATGCGCGGCAAAAGCCGCGACAATATGTGTTCAATCACCTGATCCGGTCCATCTGAAGGGCTCAGCATATCAGCGAAGGCCAGATTCTCACTCCCACCGCCCTTGATCATGACTTCCACAGTCAGGCCCTGTTCCTCTGTTTCTTCCATTGAAAATACGACAGGCGTGTTATCCCCTGTATTGGCGCGTTCAATCGGTGAACAGGACTGGGAGCAGCGGTACTCCCTGCCGGTATACACCTCGCGCACAGCACTGTTCACAGCCAGTTCCATCGAAAAATCAAGACACAACTCCCGGCCTTTGCGCACATTCACGCACACAGTGCCGCAGTCCTGGCACAATGGGAGTCCTTCCGCAGATGCAGTTTCTTCATTGCGCAGAATCAGTTCCAGATAATCCGGATTTTCACCTGAAGCCTCGAATTCACGCTTCAGCAGTGCGCGATAGTCATCGGGAAGATGGTGATTGATTTCAATCAGAAGGTTTTTGAAATCATTGAAAATGGTTTTTTGATCAATCATTTCGAATGCCTGTAGGGGCGAATCATCATTCGCCCCTACAATATTGACCGTTCATCGTTCACCCTATCAACCCATGCCCCTCATCCAGAGCCTTCAAGTTCAGTTCCAGAAGATGCTCAGGCAGCCGGTCTTTCAAGGTTTTCTTCAGGTGTTCAAGTTTCACATACTTAACAATGCCGGCTAATGCGCCAAGGCACAGAATGTTGGTGACAATGGCTTTGCCCATCTTTTCAATGGCAATGCGGGTGAATGGATGGGCGTACACTCTCTCGTGATGGGGAACAGCCTTGACATAGGTGGTGTCCACTACCAGAATGCCGTCCCCTTTCAGATCATGGTAATACTTGTCGCACGCGTCCTGCGACAATGAAAGAAGAAGGTCCAGCTTCTGCGCCTTGGGAAAGAAGATCTCATCAGGGGAAATGATGACTTCAGCCTTTGACGCCCCACCCCTGGCTTCAGGGCCATATGACTGGGACTGAATCGCATTGTATCCGCCATAGAGGGAACTCGCTTCAGCCAGAATAATGCCGGCCATGATCAGTCCCTGACCGCCTGAGCCGGACAAGCGGATTTCATAGCGCCTGTTGGAGTTCATTTTTTCACCTCTTTCCCCTTGCCCTGGGCGCGGTCGATGATCTTCTGGTATTCATGAGTATATTCCGGATATTCATGGTCAGCGAGCACCCCGATCTTGAACTTCCCGGTGCGCTTTTCCTCAGGCAGCTTGTCCCAGGCACGAATGTCGACAGCACTGTCCCGCTGCCATTTCATCATCTCCACCGGGGATTTCATCTTGTTTCTCCTGCCAAAGGCCGTATGGCACTGGCTGACAGCCTCCACAACACTGAAGCCCTTTTTGACTATCGCCTGCTCGATGATTTTAATCATGGCAGTAACATTGAAAGCTGTGCCGCGGGCAACAAACGAAGCCCCTGCCCCATTGGCCAGCTCGCAGATATCAAAGGGTTTTTCAATATTGCCGAAAGGCGCGGTTGAAGCAATGCCGCCTACAGGGGTTGTCGGACTGTATTGTCCACCGGTCATACCATAGATGTTATTGTTCAGAACAAGAGTTGTGATATCGATATTCCGCCTGCAGGCATGGATGAAATGATTCCCTCCAATGGCCGATGCATCGCCATCTCCGGTGATGACAATGACATTCAGTTCAGGGTTGGCCAGTTTGACTCCAGTGGCGAAAGCTAAAGCCCTGCCGTGCAGAGTGTGGAAAGAGCTGAAATCAGAGTATACCGGAGCACGGGATGAACAGCCGATGCCTGAGACCATGACGATTTTGTTTTTATCCACCTTCAGGTTGTCGATGGCTCTGATCAGAGCACCGAGAATAATGCCGTGCCCGCATCCCGGGCAGAAGATATGCGGAAATTTCTTGTTTTTGCGCAGGTATTTGAACACCACATGATCCGGGATATTTCCCATCTTCATTTCTTCACCCCCGTGATCTTTTTGTAGATCGCATCAGGCTGGATCAGTTCACCGTTGACCTGAAAATAGGCGTCAAGGGGAAGTCTGCCGCGGTTGATGCGTTCAATCTCCCTGTATACCTGGCCGAAATTCATCTCTGCAATAACGATCTTTTTGCATGTTTTTTTCACTTTATCTATCAGCTTGTCCAGAAGTTGATCAGGGAATGGCCAGAGTGTATCGATGCGCACCAGCCCCACATTCAGCTTGTGCTTCTCCTTCACTTTCAGAATGGCTTCCTGAGCTGTGAGCATGACTGATCCGTAAGCCACAACCAGCACATCCGGCCTGGCACTGCCGAGATACTCAATCCGGCAGATATCATCGACATTCTCACTGATTTTGCGGTTGATCCTCATGATAAACGCGGTAACTTCCTCTGTAACTGTCGTGGGATATCCATTTTCATCATGGATCAGACCTGTAACATGATAACGGTAGCCTTCGCCGAAATCGGCCAGCACAGGGACCTGATTTTCATTGTCATAAGGATGATACCAGTCGGGGTGCACTTGCGGGTGTTTCCTGTCGATGATCTCAAGATCCTTGGCATCAGGCAGCACGACATTCTGCCGCATGTGCGCCACTACCTCGTCTATCAGCATAATCACAGGAGTGCGGTATTTTTCAGCCAGGTTGAACGCCCTGACTGTCTGGTGATAACACTCAGCCACCGTGGAAGCCGAAAGCACGATGATTTCGTGATCGCCGTGAGAGCCGTACCGCGCCTGCTGCACATCACCCTGTGCCGGAGCGGTCGGCAATCCTGTGGACGGCCCGCCGCGCATCACATTGACTATGACAACAGGCATCTCAGTGCAGCAGGCATAGCCGATGCCTTCCTGCATTAAGGAAAAACCCGGACCTGAGGTTGAGGTCAGCGATTTCCTGCCCATGGCAGATGCCCCGATACAGGCGCATATGCTGCCAAGTTCATCCTCCATCTGAATGAACCTGCCTCCCACCTTGGGAAGTTCTTCGGAAAGTTTCTCAGCGATCTCTGTGGACGGTGTGATCGGATAACCGGCGAAAAAGCGGCAGCCCGCGTCCAGTGCGCCCAGAGCGCAAGCTTCATTTCCCTGAAGCAACATTTTTCTTTCCTTATTTGCCATCTTTATCCTCCGGTACAGTAATCGCAAAATCAGGGCAGCGCAGTTCGCACATTCTGCACCTGATGCATTTTTCCGGATACTTCACGAAAACATCACCGGTGATTTCCTGCTCGAACACGCCCTTAGGGCAGAATTCGACACATATGCCGCATTTTTTGCACCAGTTCTTGTAAATGTTGACAGGATTGCTCATTCCCCCCCCTTAAACAACAGCCTTCTCAAGTTTGAACTCAGTCCGTCCGGCAAATCGATCAATCGACAGATCGCTGATATCCATTGAAGTGCGGCCGGTGACGATCAGTTCAGCCATAAGTTCAGCGACGGCCGGAGCCAGCATCAGGCCGTGCCCGGAAAAACCGACAGCCTGATAATAGTTCGACACACCAGGCACTTTCCCGAGTATGGGCTGCGCGTCAGGCGACATGTTGTAAAGCCCCGCCCACTGGCGCACAATCTTGACTTTTTTCATGGCCGGAACCACTTTCGTGATCATAAGGCTCATGGTTTTCAGAAATTCTAATGACCCCTGGATATTATGCGTGTAAGGTTCATGCGGATCACCGTAGCCCATCACCACTGACCCGTGCTTAGTCTGGCGGAAATAAATGTGATGGTGAAAATCTATCACCATCGGGTCCATAAATTTTTCCAGTGGTTCAGTGATAAGGATCTCGTGCCTCTGGGGTCTGGTCGGAATGGTGATACCGGCCATGGCCGCCACTTCAGCGGAAAAACCTCCGCCGGCATTGATCAGAACCCCGGTTTCAAATGTCCGGACGTCAGCAGTGATTACAGAATTGATGCGATCACGGTCCCGGACAATCCTGACCACTTCGGTGAACAGGTGGATGTCAGCCCCGTTTCTTTTCGCAGCATCCGCATAAGCCTGATTTACCAGCATGGGATTGATGTGACCGTCAGTCCGGCAATGAGCAGCTGCCTTCAGATCCGATGTGTCCAGGAACGGAAACTTTGCCGCCACTTCATCGACCCCGATCAGGCGGACAGGCACTCCGGCCCCCTGCTGCATGACGACATTCTTCCTGAACTGCTCGACTTCTTCATCAGTGAACGCCAGCAGCAGATATCCACCCTGGTAGTACTCAGTGTCAAATCCGAGTTCCTGGTCGAGTTTTTCAAACAGATGAACGCTCTTCACCGCCAGTTTGCAGTTTTCCGGACTTGCCCACTGCTGGCGGATGCCTCCGCCGCAACGACCCGTCGACCCGGAAGAGATGTAATTCTTTTCAAAGACTGCCACACTGCGCATGCCCTGTTTGGTAAGGTTGTACGCAATCGAGGCGCCGATAATGCCGCCGCCGATAATGATCGCGTCGTATTTCACCGGTCCCCCTCCTGGAGAAATATCCCGAATTCAACGGGTTTGGCAGGCTGCCTGGCACTTGGAAGACCTATATCTTCGGCTTTTTTGCCGGTTTCTTCAGCCAGAATCCGCCGGACCAGCGCGGAGCAGGTCTTACCCTGGCACAGCCCCATGCCGGCGCGCAAGATTTTGCGCACTTCATCGACTGTGGTCAGACCGTGCCTGCGGATACACTCGCGCACTTCTCTTTCAGTAATATCCTCGCACCTGCAGATGATAATATCCCGGTCCTGTTCACTGCTCATGATTTCCCTCCGCAATACGGAAATGCCTGACCATGTTCAGATCTTCCGCAGGAATCCTGACAGTAACTATAAGCCTGGACTTCTGCACTTTTTTAAACTCAGTCACACGCACAATTTCACCTGTTCCGACATCGCATCCTGAGCGATCCATTGTGATCACCCGCTCTCCATTTTTCGGGTGCGGTAACAGCTCATATGGTATAGTGATCTCAGCCCAGTCACCTTTCGGGGATTTTTCAGCCATAAAAATTGCCAATCCCGGACAAACAGCAACGCAAAGGCCGCACCCACTGCATTTCGTGTAGTCGATTTTCGGCAGGTTGCAGATATTCCCACCTACTGTGATCGCACCCTTGGGGCAGGAGGTTTCACAGGGATCGCAGGGGATATTCTCGACACATTCAATGATAATAGTTTTGCCCCGGCAGAGCGTTTCATTGTCAGGCAGTCTCAGTTCTTCACCAGTAAGTACACCGCTTTGTTTGTAATTCATTTTCCCTTCCCTGACCGCCTTATCAGCGGACCGAAAGCTTGCACAGCTTGTCTTTACCCAGACAGGCCTTTTCTCCGTAAGGTCCCTTCCTGATACCGGCCAGCTCCTGCTGGGCTCTGGAAATTTCATCTGACAGATCCAGTCCGGACAACCCCTCAGCCGCGGCCAGCCCGGCGATCTTTCCTTCCAGCATTGCAGTCGAGGCTTCTTCGATACCGGACACATCGCCTGCCACAAGAATTTCCGGGCGCGAGGTTTCCATCCTGTCGTTGTGCCAGGCTACATGCCCGCCCAGTTCCTTGACAAAAGCCATACGGCAGCCGGATTGTTCCAGAAGCTCCGTGCCGGGAGTCAGTCCCACGGCTAAGCACAGCGTATCGGCCTGAAAAACCGTGCTCTCTCCAGCGATCTTCCAGTTCTTATCGATCGGAGCAACTTCCACCTCTTCCAGCGTGGATTTTCCAGTGGCCCTCACTACTGTGTGAGAAGCCAGGATCGGCACACCCATGCGCCGAATCTTGGCGGCATGCACATGATAACCGCCGATCATCGGCAGTCCCTCGATAATGGCCAGCACTTCGGCTCCGGCCTGCATCAGCTGATAACTGACGATCAAGCCGATGTTTCCCGCACCGAGCATGACAACCTTGCGACCTGGAAGAACTCCGTATACATTCATCAGGGTCTGAGCCGCGCCTGCCCCGAATACTCCTGGCAGGTCATTGCCGGGAAAAGGCGCCATATTCTCTCTGGCCCCGGCAGCCACAATCGTTCGTCCGGGCTGAAATTCTTTCAGACAGCCCTCTGCCATTGACTCGCAGGCCACGATTCCGCCCTCGTAACATCCAAGGGCTGATGTCTGCAGATGGATATCAATGTCCGGGTTTTTTCTGACCCGGTCCATCAGCAGTTCTGCGATCTCAAAGCCCCTTTTCCCTGCGAACTGATTTTTGGAACCGAAAAATGAATGGGTCTGCTTGATCAGCTGACCTCCGAGCAGAAAATTCTCTTCCACAATGCTGATTTTGAGTCCTGGCGCGGCTTTTGCCGCATGATAAGCGGCTTCCAGACCGGCAGGCCCGCCGCCGATGATCAGAATGTCGCACTTATTGATCTTTAACGCCATAATGTACACTCCAAAATCGCCCTGTCCCTGTGGGTAAGCACTCGAAAACGATAAACATGATAGCGTAAAAGCTCAATACTCATTTGAGCCGCCCCTTTCCCTCCTGGGTCTCGATGCGCATACCCTCGCGAAGCGGCAGGATACAGGTGCGTACATTGTCCTGACCGTCCACCCTCATCATGCAGGAAGCGCATTTTCCAATAGCGCAGAACAACCCGCGCGGATGCCGGCGTTTCAGGCTGTGAGACAGAACCATGACCCCATTGGCATGCAGGGCTGCGGTCACTGCTTCGCCCTCGTGCCCTGTCATGGGTCGACCGTCAAAGTAAAATTGAACCTTCCTGCCCTTTTCGAAGTGCAGGACCGGATGTTTATCAATCCTCACGGATCCCCCTTGACCCAACCTGTTTGTGACAATCTATCGCAACAATTGGCGGCTGTCAACACCCCCCGGCGACCGCGAGGGGGGGTCACAAGAGTGTTGAGCCATATTGCCTGACAGAGTATTGTGTGAGATGATTTTCTGAAGATGGTTAAATTCTTCAGAATAGCTGATAAAGCGATCAGGCCGGCATGTCAGATTATTTATTATACGGTCTGCGGCTTTCTGATCCTGGAAGCCTTGTTCCAGTTCGCCGCTCTCTTTGCAGTCAACCGCTCCACTGACCATAACGCAGCCCTGCGGGACACTGTCCTCTGTGTCGGAGATTCATACACATACGGGGCAGGAGTGGCCTCCGATCAGAGCTATCCCTCGCAGCTGAGGATTATGCTCAACGCGCAAAAAATGGATGCCATTAACTGCGGTGTTCCGTCAGCTAATTCAGCCGTCATTCTGGAAAGACTTCAGGAAAACAGACGCGACAGCGCTGAAGTTTTCCTGAATTTGGGCTTGACACACTATCATTCAGGCGATCACTCAACAGCCCGGGACTTTTTCGATCAGGGTATCCATGCTGACCCGGATTTCGCCGCTAATTATCACTTTCTCGGCGACATGGAGTGGGATTACGGATCAAGGGAGAGAGGCCTGTACCTGATGGAAAAGGCCATTGACCTTGATCCTTCGAATTTCAGATACAGGTACGGACTGGGTTACAGGCTGGATGACAGTCCTGATCGAGCCCTGGAACTCCTGCTTCAGGCTTGCGCTCTTAACCCATGGGACCGCAATGTCAACCAGTGCATCGGGTATTATTCGGCCAAACTGGGCCGCTATCAGGAGGCGGCAGAATTCTATCAGTTCATCGGAGACATGGACTCTGTGGATGCCATGCACTTAGCTGACAGGCACGGGAACATGGCCCGGATAGTGCTGGATTCTGTGACCGGAAAATGGCTGGACCGGGACTTGCGCGCCATTGTCAGAACCTGCCGCCAGTATGGCTCTGAGGTTATTCTGATGAACTACCCGATCTACGACAATTCTGTCGTTATGAACCTGGCTCGCAAGCACGGGATCAAGTTTGTGGATATCTATCAGGCGTTCCGCGGGCTGCAGGATCAGTCCGGGATGCTGCTCAATGATCTGCACTGCTCGGCGCAAGGCAATCTGCTGACCGCGCGACTTGTGTGTCAGGAAGTTCTGAAACTGACTGAGAATTCTGCTTGCGTTACTCAGAATTCCGGGTTTAATTAATCAAGCTTAGAAAATTCCGGAGGAAAAAATGGGAAAATTCGCACTGGTAATCATTCTGCTGACAGCTTTCTGCTCTTTTGCCGCCGCAGACAATGAAAAAGGGCTCTTTTCCACAAATTATTTCAAGAAAATCCAGAAAATGGAAAAGTCCAGCCAGGCTTTATCTGACGAAAGCCAGACTAAGGACTGGTCTATTATGATTTACGGCTGTCTGGACGCAGAAGAAGGTATTGAGAGCGGTTTTCTCAAGGAATTCTATCAGATCGCCGGCTTCGGCAATGCTCAAGGCAAGGCTCATATCGCAGCCCAGCTTGATTTCCGCACTGCCTCAAAAAGAGAGACCTCCAGATATTATCTGAAAAAAGACGAACTGCATGTTCGCGGAAAGTTTGCCAATGTCAACACAGGCAATCCTGAAACACTAAGCAGCTTTCTCGCCTGGGCCATGCAGTATCCCGCCAATCACCGCATGCTTTTCATTCTCGGCCACGGCACAGGCTGGATGTCCTTAGTCGGACCCGGATCGATCACTGCCGGAAACATCGTACCCGGCCAGCAGAAATCCTTTGGCTATGATCACGGCAGCGAAGACTGCCTGACCCTGACAGAAGCCGGCGCAATATTCGAGCAAGTCCTTGGCAGCAAGAAAATCGACATCCTGGCTTTCCGCTCCTGCCTGATGAATCAGGTGGAAACAGCATTGCAGCTGGAACCGTTTTTCAACTATTTCGTGGCCAGCCAGAGCTCGCAGGTCACGATCAACGAAGGGTTCCTTACAACCATTTTAGGTGTTGAGGGTGGTTTTGAAACCGATATTCTTCAATGTATCGCCTCAGGCGACGCTTCCCCGGTCAAAACAGCCCGTGCCATGTACACAAGCCTTCTGAAAACCAACACCAAGATCACTGATCTGGCCAAGATGGATTTCGAGATTGCCTGCTTAGACCTGCCTAAGCTGAAACAGGCTGTATCCATGATAAAACCCGTTTTCGCACAGCTGAGCACTGACCTGAAAACCAAACCAGAGACCACAAAAGAGCTTCTCGCATCAGCCAGAAAAGATACCCCGAAATTTGGTGGTATGTTCGAAGGAATGTATACAACCAAGCCTGACGACTATGAATACATCGATCTCGGCGTGCTGCTGGCAGGACTTGGGGCAAAAGGCTTCATGCCTGAAGAAACCGCAGCCTGCTGCGCTGCCATCGAAGAGGCAGTGATTGCAAAAAGAAACGGATCAGACCGGGCCGGATCATTCGCTACAGCCATTTTCATGTTCCCGACACATGAAAAACTTACCCCCTTGTACCAGAAACTGATTGAAGGCTTTTACGCCAAGCTCGATTTCTGCACCCAGACCTCATGGGATGAGGTGCTGCACGCGTATTACGGATTATGATTCGTACGGGCGAATAATTACCCTACCTGTATCGCGATCCCCAAAGGACGGCTGACAAACAGCCGTCCTTTTTCTTATCTACCCCCACAGGCGCATCCGCATGTCCGCTTATCCGCTTTCACACATTACCGTTTACCTATTACCCATCACCCATTACCCCCCTCCGCTGCGCATAGCGGCTTTTGACTCGAACTTTGTTCGGTCTTAGAGCCTCTTGTCCTGAGATTGCACAGGGCTTCGGGGACTGATATCTGTAGCTCGCTACGCTCGCACAGCTATCAGCAATTACCCCTTCCGTCCGATACATCCATATGCGCAGTTTTCTGACGCTCATTTTTTTCATATGCCTGGAATGCATGCTTCCCGCAGCGGACATCACAGCCACTCTTGATTCAACCGACGGATCGAGCGGATTTTCGATTAAAGACTCCGCCGCCAGCGAGATAGGCAGGATCGATTCTGACGGTAACCTGTCGGTTACAGGCAGAATCGGCATCGGCACTACAGGCCCTGCCGAAACACTTGATGTCAGAGGCAACATCATAGCCGGAAGTGACGCATCAGGAGGGACATTACTCCTGAGAGCGGCCACAGCCGGAACAGAAGGCGGCCAGATCACTCTAAAGGCGGTTTCCGGGAATCCTGAACTGGCCATCGACTCCTACAACGCGGACCTGCGCTTTTTCAGGAACGACACTGATGCCGACTACACACCGGTCAGGTTTATTCAATACAATTCAGGCGGGCTGTTCCGGGTCGGAGTCAATGTCACCGAATCTCTTACAATTCCACTGGAATCTCACGCATTGAACACATGCACCCCCCCGTCATATGAAGCTGGAACAGCAGGGGGGTTCGTCACCAACGCGGCTGCCGGGAACTGGTGCCACATCTCTGTTGTCAGCGGCAATACAGGGTGCTCCTGCTTAGATCTCGGTGACGCCGACGATGTGGACATCGGCCAGATCCGATACAACAACAGCGATAATTCCATGTCTTTCAAGACCAGCGGCACAGACCGGGTCAAAATCAATTCCGGAGGTAATGTCTCGTTCGCAAGTGAAGTTTCAGTTGACGCAGCGACAACCGGAACGGATTCAGCAGGCATTAAGTTCTGGCGCGGAGATGGTACCAATCCTATGCAGTACTATGCTTACATGGATCTGATTCCAGGCACCGGCCTGCGAATAATCGGCAACGGGGAAATCGGATGGGGCTACATCACCGATTCCTCAGGATGGAAAGCGTTCTGCACCCGCGACATAAAAAACACCATCACTGAACTGACCCCTGAAAACCTTGAATCCTTATACCAGGAATTTTCAAGCACAAAGGTGTTTTCCTACATCAGAAATGATGTTCCGGGCGAACTGGAAGTCGGAGTGATCGCTGAAGAAGCCCCTGACCTGATCACAGCCGCGGACAAAAAAGCTGTTTCTCCCACCAAATGGCTGGGCTGGCTGACGGTTATCAATAAGCATCAGCACGATCTGATCAACAGGCTTCAGAGTGATAACAACAATCTGGAAGAACGGCTCTCCTCACTTGAGCAAAGACTGTCTGCGATGGAAGACAGCAATTCAGGCGGATGATTTTTCTCCACTTCACTTCCGCTTTTTCCGCATTACCCATCACCATTTACCTATTACCGTTTACCAATTACCCTCCCGTCATATTCCCTGATTGCGGGTCGGTTTCAAACCGACCCCTACACAGAATGCATTGCCGCTTATCCGCTGATACAGTTCAGGGTCCCCTTCCCAATTCAACATTCACAATTCAAAATTAAACATTATCCGCATTTCCGTTTACCACCCTCCGCCCAAGGCTCCGGGTGCAGTCATCCGTAGTTCACATTAGCTCACACGGCTGACTGCCATTACCCATCACCTATCACCTATTACCTATCACTGTTCACCTGATTCCAGCCCCTTTGAAAAAACAATCCGAACTTGGTAGATTATTCATGCCCCAGCAATCCATCGGAGGAAAACCATGCCTGATGCCAGGGAACAACTTGAACTGCTGCAGCGCGGAGCTGTGGATCTGATTTCTGCCGAGGAACTGACAAAAAAACTGGAGCGCGGCAAACCGCTGACAGTCAAGCTCGGGGCTGACCCGTCTGCGCCGGACATTCATCTGGGACATGTGGTGGTTCTGCGGAAAATGCGGGAATTTCAGCGTCTGGGTCATAAAATCGTGTTCCTGATCGGCGATTTTACCGGCATGATCGGCGACCCGACAGGCAAGTCCGAAACCCGCAGGCAATTAACCCGCGATGAGGTTCAGGCCAACGCCAGATCTTACCAGGACCAGATCGGCAGAATCCTGGACCTTGACCGGATGGAAGTACGCTTTAACAGCGAATGGCTCTCATGCCTGAGTTTTGAGGATGTGATCAGGCTCTCGTCCAAATACACTGTAGCCCGCATGCTGGAGCGCGATGACTTTTCCAACCGTTATAAAGAAGGCCGCCCAATCGCGGTCCATGAATTTTTCTATCCCCTGATGCAGGGCTATGATTCAGTGGCGTTGAAAGCCGATGTCGAACTGGGTGGCACTGACCAGACCTTCAACCTGCTTGTGGGCCGCGACCTGCAGCGTGAATATGGGCAGGAACCTCAAGTCATTGTCACTACTCCATTACTGGAAGGCTTAGATGGGGTCCAGAAAATGAGCAAATCGCTGGGCAACTATATCGGTATCAATGAACCCCCGAAAGAAATCTTCGGTAAGGTGATGTCGATTTCAGATCAGCTGATGCTCAAGTACTATGAGCTTCTGACTGATGTGCCTGTTGCGGAAATCAAGGCCATGCCTGGAGATTTCGCCTCAGGCGCAAAACACCCCAAAAACGAGAAAAAGCGTTTGGCCCGCCTGATTATCGAATCTTTTTATTCCGCAGCTGACGCGACCCGCGCTGATGAAGAATTCGAGAATGTCTTCCGCAACAATCAGCTGCCTGATGACATGGCT
>JAQTRI010000444.1 GCA_028711905.1 Candidatus Wallbacteria bacterium
AAATCCCTGTGCCGAATCGTGAGAGCTGTTCATCATGCAACCGGTGATTGCAGAAAAAAACAAAAGAGCCAGGAAAATCAACAAATGCGTTTGATTTTTCATTGCTTCTCCCTGTTATACCTTTCCCAGATTGAAAGGTGGATAAACTTCCGATTCAACCACCACATCAATCAAAGCCGGTTTATTCGATTCCAGAGCCTTTTTAAAAGCCCCTTCGAAATCGGCAAGCTTTTCCACCCTGAAGCCGAGTGCACCGCAGGCCTCGGCATAAGCCTTGAAATCCGGGTTGTCAAAAGTCATGAAAGCATGCCGGTTATACATGTTGATCAGGAATTTCTTGATGACATTGAATTCGCCGTTGTTGAAGATGACCCAGATTACCGGAATGTCATACTGCACGGCTGTCATCAGATCGAATCCGGCCATCTGGTAGGCCCCGTCCCCGCAGCCGCACACCACCACGCGATCCGGATGGGCGCATTTGATGCCCATGGAACTGTTGACATTGCTGGCCATCGGGCCAAAGCTTCCGGGGTTCTGATACACCTGTCCCTTGTCAAGACTCAGGTGGCAGTTGAGCCAAAGCATGTGAGCGCCGGCATCGCCGATGATAAAAGCTTTCTCAGGCAGCAGTCTGGAGAGTTCCTCCACCAGGTCTCCGGGAAAAATCCTGGTGCCTTTGTAATCATGCTTGTGATGGTACCATTTGTCTTTTTCCACGGTTTTTTTGGGGAATTCCCCGACTTTTCCGGAGAGTTCGGTTATGATCTGGGTGACAGCGGACTTGATGTCACTGATGATCGAATAGTCGGCTTTATAGACCTTGTTGATTTCTTCCCTGTCGATATTGACATGGAACAGAACCTTGCTGTCGTAAAGATCAGGCTTGAATCCAAAAGTGGCGTTCTGGGCAAAGGAATTGCCCAGAGCGATGACAGCCTTGCATCCGTCGAAATAGCGGTTGGCTCCAGGATCACCGGATGTGCCGTACACACCCAAGGAAAGCGGGTGGTTCTCAGGCAATGCGCCCTTGGCATCCATGGTGGACGCGAACGGAATCTGGAAGCGTTCCACAAAAGCCAGCACATCTTGTTCAGCGTGGCTTCTGATAGTACCATAGCCGACAAGTACCATCATCTGAATCTTGGCGTCCAAAGCCTTGGCCAGGGCGTCTGTGACCAGCCTGATATCCTTGGGCTTGGGCAGCACAGGCTTAATGTTCAGTTTGATCTCTCTGAAGTTTTTCACCTCTGCGGTTGTGACATTCTTTGGCACATGGATATGGACCGGACCGGGTCGGCCTTCAAAAGCTGTATTGATCGCGTCTTCCAGGATGTCGCAGGTCTGGGAGGCGTCTTCAATGATATAAGACTTCTTGGTGGTAGCCTGGAACATGGCGTGGGAGTCGGCTGTGCGCTTTTTTCCCGTGGACTCGTTCAGAGCGCCTTTACCGCGGTCCGGGGCTGAGGTATACCCTGTAATGCCGAGTATGGGCAGTGAATCTGACAGAGCGACAGCCATGCCTGAGAACAGGTTGAATGCTCCGGGTCCGCCTGTTGCAAAGCACACGCCCAGTCTGTCTGACGAGAACATGGAATAGCCGCAGGCCATGAATGAGGCAGCCTGCTCATTACGCACAATCACTGTTTTAATCTGCTTCGATGCTTCCAGAGCAAGAAGCATGCTGGCATTCACCTGGCCTGAGCCGCCGAACACATGATCCACACCAATGTTTTCCAGGGTTTTCACAATCGCTTCATTTACATCCATGATTTCTCCTGTTCAGTGAATTAATGATACAAGGTTTGATAACCGTTCATATGCAAAAAGAGCAGAACCGCTATTTCTTTCAAGTTCTCGTCAGCGAAAAATACTAAAACTTTCCCTTGCCGAACTGCGGGGGATTTTCAGAAAACAGGCGTCCGCCTTTAGCGCAGCTGTTGAGAGGATAACCGTCAAAGAACATGTATATCTTGTCAGCCGGCACACTGGATACCTCGGAAAAAATGGAAGTGAACTTTTCTGCCAGCACTTTTTTCTGATCATCTGTCAGTTCTAAGCTTTGAATGGTGATTGCAGGCATTTTTACCTCTTTTTGATTTATCCAAGAAGGAAAGGGCTGCCCGCCAACAGGGCGGACAGCCCGTCAAACTTACCGATCAATAATAAATGGCTCGTTCCTGGAATCCATCCTGTCAGGCTTTGGCTGCCTTTTCGGTTCTGGCGTTCAGCACTTCAACGATCTTGTTGCCATAGGCGATCGAAGATTCAACTGAAGTACCAGTGACAAAGGGCCAGTCAAAAGCCACTTCAGGGTGTTCCCGGTTGGCTTTTTCATTGGCAATGCACTTGCCCTTGGGGCCGACAGCGTCTCTGACCAGGTTTTCGAGAGGATACAGGAAACCCGGGGTATGCACATCTGTGCCTTTGTTATCCGGGGTCGTACCGTAAAGGTCGTATGTGAAGTCAAAGTCCGGGCCGTAAAAGTCCCAGGATCTCGGGTGAGCTGTAATCGTTTTTCCATAGATCACGCTCTTGAAATCATTCTTGGGGTCTCTGAGGAACACCAGTGCTGCCACTGCATAGCAGAGACTGCCGATCAGCTTGTCGGTGCGGTAGGCTTCCATGATCAGCTTGTGCAGGTTGTAGTTGTTGGCCATGTCGATCATGGCGCCCAGTCCGCCTGTGAGCACAATGGCATCATAATCTTCCATCTTGGCGTCTTTGAACTTGATGGGATTGGCCCATTCGTTTCCGTCAGTCAGTTCTTTGATCCTTTTGCAGACATTGGGCGGGTTGGTCTTGAAATTGATGATCGGGTCGACAAAATCAGGATTCATGCTCACTGCCAGGGGCAGGGGTTTTTTGCCGAGCGGTGTGGCCAGGGTCAACTTGAATCCGGCCTTTTTGAGTGCATCCCATGGTGCCTGCAGTTCTTCGCCCCATGTTCCATAGTTCGTTGCGCAGATCAGTACTTTCTTAGACATTCGTTCCCTCCTTGTGTTTGACGAAACAGATATTCTGAATCGCCGTTCTTATACTTAATCTTTATATTTACCCCTTATATCCGGGGATTTCCTTTCTGATCGGACTGAACACATCAATGGCCTCGGTTTCGCCGAGCGCTATAAAGGAATGAGGCACATTCGGCGGCACAAAGTATGAATCACCGGCAAAAATTTCATAGGTGTTGTCACCCATGACATACCTGAATCCGCCCTTGATGACATACCCGAACTGTTCTTCAGGGTGCTGATGCAGTTTTACCTCAGCCCCATCCTGCATGTTCCAGTGAAGAACATTCATTTTTT
>JAQTRI010000052.1 GCA_028711905.1 Candidatus Wallbacteria bacterium
CCTCGGATAATGTGGTGATCGCTAATGCCGGATCACTGCCGGCCACACTCGGTTCGGCAGTTACTGTCAACAATCTGACGATCAATGCCTCAGCATCACTGTCCCTGACCAGCAACGACCTGACTGTCAGCGGCGTATTCTCCAATGAGGGCACCTTGCTTCTCAATGGCGATGAAGCCACTGTTTCTCTGACTGTTGACGGCAACAGCGGATTAACGAAATTCGTCAAGAATACCGGAGCGATCGCAGTCAAGAATTTCGGCACATACTTTAATGTGGAATTCGCATCAACAGGCGATGCGACTTTCCAGCTCCCGGCCCCGATCATTGTCAACGGCAACCTGTCAGTCGGATCAGGCACCACATTCGCTCCCCTGACGCACAGCATTACTTTAGCCACAGGGAAAAAGGTCACAAACAACGGCACCTGGACCATGCCGACAATCTCACCTGTTCGGCAGGCGGCAGCACCCTGACCTTCCAGGCTAATGAGGTTTATGAGATCGATAATGTGCTGACCTTAGACGGGGCTGCCAACAACCTGATTTCCCTGCGCTCATCAACAGGCGGCCAGCAGTATACGATCCAGAATGATGGGGCAGAAGCAGTGGATCATGTGGATGTTCAGGACGGCAATGTCACAGGCACTGACATCACAGCTACTTTGAGCCGAAACAGCAGCAATAACGATGATTCAGGCAGCCCCTGCTGGGTGTTTACCGCTTCAGCACTAACCTGGGATGGTTCGAGTTCGACCGACTGGAACACCGCCGCGAACTGGGACGAGGGCTATGTGCCCAACACAGGCGACAATGTGACTATAGCCAACGCCGGATCACAGCCTGCCACGCTCGGATCAGCTGTCACAACCAATAATCTGACGATCAGCGCCGGTGCTACCTTGTCGTTGAATGCATACAACACGACAGTAAACGGCACTTTCTCGAATGATGGCACTTTACAGCTGAACGGAGACGAAACCACTGTGGCTCTAACCATTGATACGGACAGCGGTTTGACGAAATTCGTCAAGGATACAGGCACGATCGATGTCAAAAATTTCGGCACATACTACAATGTGGAGTTCGCCTCCTCCAACAACGCGGTCTTCCGTCTTCCGGGCAACACCCAGATCAACGGCGCGATGACCGTAACCCAGGGTAACTTCAATCCGAACGGCAAGGACCTGGCTCTGGCGGATGGCGGTTCAGTGACGAACAACGCTGCATGGACTGCTCCTTCAGCAGGCACTTTCACCTGCTCCGGCGATGCCACTTTTGCCGGAACAGGCATTTCCTTCTATAACTTCTCCTGTGTCACACCGAACAAGACCCTGACCTTCGCAGCCGGCAGCACTTACAATTTTGCTGGAGCCCTGACTTTGTCCGGCGATACAGGCAATAACATTAATGTTGTCAGTTCTGCACCAGACGGTGCAGGCGGCAGCCATGTCATTTTCAACGATACAGGCACTGAAAATGTTATCTATGTTGATGTCAACGATGTAGTCTGTACTGCAATCGATGATGTGCTTGGTGTTGAGATTGCTCCTGAAAGTACAGGCTGGAACTTCATCAACGCCGTGGTCTGGACCGGCGGCGCGGGCAACACCAGCTGGAACAATGTCGGAAACTGGCTGGGCGGCGTTGTTCCCAACAATGGTGAAAACGCTCTTATTGTGGCCAAAGCCTTTCAGCCTGTGCTGGATCTTGACCTGACCGGCGCAAACAGCCCGGACGCCATTACCATAAACTCCGGCGCGACACTGACTCTGAACGGACGCCCTGTTGACACTGTAAACGACAGCTTCAGCAATTCAGGCACAATCGAGCTGTTTGGCACTGAAATCGTATCCGACCCTCCTGCTAACGCTTCAGGCTCCAAGATCATTTTCCGTGGATCGTCCAATGCTGCGCAGGACACGATTGACCTGCCGAACTGGACTTACCGCAACCTGACGATCAACTCGAGCGATGGTGGCGTAAACGCGGACATTTTCAGACTGCCGATTTCCAAGGTGATATCGGAAAAACTGGTCATCACCCAAGGAACCCTCAGTGCCAACACCTTCAACCTGGGGGTCAGCGATGAGGTGACAATCTCAGCCAATGGTATCTTCTCGCCAAGCAGCGGCGATCATACATACTCAACCAATGTTTCGAACAGCGGCACATACGGAAGCGGCACGGGTGAACAAAAGTTCCTGGGGAACTACACTCAGTCTGCCGGTATATACAGCGGCGGCAATGACATTAATACCTTTGCAGGCAACATCACTGTATCTGGAGGAACTTTCACTGCCACTTCCGGCAGCACAGCTCTGACCGGAACTGATAAAACCATGGAAGTGGCTGACGCAGCCACATTCACCCACAGCAACGGCACAGTTACAATTTCCGGCGGAGGGGTGACAGGATTTACAGGCGGATTCAGCGGAGCTGACGCATTCAACAACATGACCTGCGTCACAGCTGGAAAAACCCTGCGCTTCAAAAACGGCACCACCTCTGCCATTGGCGGAACCCTCACTTTGACAGGCGCTTCAGGGAATCTGATCAATTTACGCAGCACAAACACCGGTTCCCTTTTCACCCTAAGTTTCACCGGCGCTCCGCAGACTGTCACATACTGCGACATCAGGGACTGCACTGCGCTCACTAATGCCGGAACAGCCAACACCTCGCGTAATTCCGGCAACAACACCAACTGGTCGTTCGGATCAGTCACATGGGACGGCTCTTCTTCAACCGCCTGGACCACAGGCGCCAACTGGGACATCGGTGTGGTTCCGGCTAATTTTGATAAAGTCGTGATCGCGACAGCCACGAATCAGCCGGTTCTGGGCAGCAATGTTACAGCCTATGACCTGACTCTCAACACCAATACCACGCTCAAGACTGTCGGCTATAACCTGACAGTCAGCAACTCGTTCACTAACAGCGGCACCCTGGAAGTGTATGGTTCAGAGACCATCAGCGCTCCGACCAATAAACCCGGCTCATGGGTGTTTTTCAAAGGCACAGGGGCTGACGATGACATTACCATGTACAACTGGAACTACAAGCGGCTGAGAATCGATGCCGGTGCAGCGGATGTGTTCAGACCTGCGGCAAACATCGTGCTTGGCTCGCTTGAGGTCACAGTCGGCATTTTCAACACCAAAAGTACTGGTACAGACCGCACCCTGCAAGTGACTACTGAAACCACTATCAGTAACGCCGGTCAGCTGATTACCAACACCTCTGCTCTGACATTCGACGGTGCTGTCAGCAATGACGGCACTATCGATGCCACAGCAGGCACGCACACATTCAATGCAGCGTTCAGGAACGAGAACACTATCGGCGTGTACAAGGGTGGATCAGGCATCCATGCCTTTGCTTCCACGACCTTCAACGGCAATGGTTCGACATTCGACTGCATGACAGGCACATATACTTTTGCCGGTGATTTCACCAACCGCGGCACATACACTGGCGGATCAGGCAATCACACATTCCAGGGCGACTGGGCTAACCAAGCAGGTGCTTACACAGCGTCAAGCAACCTTACCAAACTGACCAAAGCGTTGGGTTCGTTCAACAACGCAGCCACATTTAACCACGGCTCAGGCACTGTGGAAGTGGACATTGCCGGACCCTCTCAATTCACGATCAGCGGCGACAACACATTCCGCAATTTCTACTGCAACGATGGCGGCCTGACTCTGAACATCTCAAACGCCAGCACCCAGACCTTCACCAATAAGCTGACCCTGACCGGCGCATCAGGCAACATGATCAAACTGAATTCGACAGGTGTCGGGCAGTTCAAATTCGATTTCACAGGCTCACCCCAGACTGTGACCTATGTTGACCTCGAGGATTGCGATGCTGATACGAACCTCGGTTATGCCAATAACTGCCGCAACTCCGGCAATAACACAGACTGGGTATTCGGGGATGTCTCGTGGACTGGTGCATCCAGCACAGCCTGGACCACAAATACCAACTGGAGCGCGGGCATGGCGCCCACACAGTACGACAATGTTATAGTGGTCAAAGCCGGTTCCATGCCCCCGACACTGGCCGGTCCGACAACGGTCAACAAGCTGACTGTCGAAACTGTGGCTACTCTCAACACATTCGGCAATACCCTGACAGTTTCCAGCGGGTTCGTCAACAACGGCACCTTAGAGGTCAACGGCGGCATCGGAGTGACAGCCCCGACCAATGGTCCGACTTCCAGGATCATTTACAGCGGAGGAGCGGGCCAGATCAATAACTGGACCTACTATGACCTGATACTCAATTCCGGTTCCACTCTCAACGCACCAGGAGTGGCCCTGAATGTCCTGAAGAATTTCACTGTTTCCGCAGGCACCACCTACGATACAGCCCAGGATCTGACGGTTTCCGGCGAAACCACCATCGATGGCGTACTCACCCCCAATGCCAGAGCCCTGACCTTCAATGGACCGTTTACCAGTTCAGGCACAGTCAGTTCCGGGTCAGGCAATCACCTGTTCTTGGACGATTTCACTGTATCCGGCGGCACCTTCACCCCCACCAGCAAGTACATGAAACTCTCAGGAGAGGTGACATTCAATCATTCTGGAGGTGATTTCAACGCTGCTGCGGGCACTGTCGAGGCCTGCGGATCAGGCACTTTGACCATCCTCGGATCAACGACCTTCAGAAATTTTGAATGCACCAGAGAGGCCAAGGTCATCAATCTGTCCACTGCAGGCACCCAGACTTTTGCGGGAAAACTCAGGTTGATCGGCACTGCAGGCAACCTGATCAGCTTCTATTCCAACAATCCAGGCAATGTCGCCGCCATCACAGCCAATGGTGGAAGTGATGTCCGCTACACCAGAGTCAAGGATTCCACCAACAACGGAGCCACGATTTATCCGGTATTTTCCAAAGACATGGGAAACAACAATACTCCTGCCGGCTGGGATTTTTCCAACAGTGTCATGACCTGGAACGGATCAGTCAGCACTGACTGGGACACAGACGGCAACTGGGATGTCGGCGTGTATCCCGGGACTTACGACAATGTGGTGATCGACAATTCAGCCGCCAGATTCCCGACCCTGAACATCAATGCCTCTGTCAAGCGGGCCACGATTGAAGTCGGAGCAACAGTCAGAACCAATGGCAAGAATCTTGAAACCTCGACGAGCCTGATCAATCAGGGCACTCTGGAGATCTGGGGTAATGAAACCACAATCACGGTTCCAACCAACAGCACAGGGTCACAGGTAGTTTATACAGGCCAGACCGGATCAGGCGACACCATAAACATCAGGAACTGGACATACAGGAACCTGAAAATCTCAGCAGAGGTCGCAGACACCTTTAACCTAACAGCCGCCCTGACTGTTTATGAAACACTGGAAATCAAGACAGGAACTCTTTCCACCAATGGAGCAAATGCCCTGTCCATATCAGGCGAAGTGCTTCTGGCAGGATCTCTTTCCACTAATACCGCGCCTTTCAAAGTCGACGGCGGAATCACTTCCACCGGCACTTTCAGCGGCGGGAGCGGCAGCCACACATTCAGCGGCAATATCACCATCAACGGCGGCACATTCACAGCATCGAGCGGCACCACCACACTGTCCGGAGTCAACAGGACATTCGACAACAATACAGGCGCAGGATTCACCCACTCAGGCACGCTGGTTCTCGCCGGAACAGGCACACAGAAACTGCAGGGCATCAACACATTCCAGAATCTGTCCTGCACCATTCCAGGCCTGACCATAGAGATCGAGCAGGTCGGCAGTCAGACGGTAGCCGGAACATTCACACTGACAGGCGCGGTCGGGAATCTGATCAAGATCACATCATCCAGTCCGGGCAATGCAGGACCGATCAAGATTAATAACGCCAGTAATGTCACCTATGTGGCGGTCAAGGACTCCACCAATTCAGGCACTGCCGTTGGTGCCACGCTGTCTACAAACCTGGGCAACAACTCAGGCTGGACTTTCACGAATAATACCGTTGTCTGGGACGGCTCAGCTTCAACAGCCTGGGCCACTTCCGACAACTGGAACATCGGGGTCGCGCCCTCGGCATTCGACAATGTGAAGATCGCGGCAGCCGGCAATCTGCCTGCCACGCTGGCGGCCAATACAACTGTCAACAAGCTGACTGTTGAGGCTGCTGCCACTGTAAGTCTCAACAGCCGAAACCTGACAGTCACATCCGGATCGTTCGCCTGCAGCGGCACAATCGAGCTTTCAGCGGGCACTACTGTCGCAACCCCGAGCTGCATCGCCGGTTCCTTAGTCAGATATACCGGCGGAGCAGGCCCGATCAATAACTGGAATTACAGAAACCTTTACATCAACGCCGCGCTTTCAGCCGCAACAGACATCACTGTCAATGAGGACATCACTGTTGCCAGCGGAGGTTTCAATTTTGGGGCCAACTCCCTCAATCTCTACGGTGATTTCAATAATCCGGGCAGCGGCAGTTTCGCCCTGTCCACCGTAAATTTCCTCGGCGCAGACACAACTTCGGAAATCACCGGTTCCTCTACGATCGGCACTATCGCGTGCAGCGCGGCAGGAAAAGCCTTAGTGTTCCCCGCCGGCGCAACACAGACCATCACCAATTTCAATATCGCAGGCGCAGGCGGAAACTTCATCAAGATCAGTTCGTCCACTCCCGGAGCCTATGCGAACATCAATGTCACCAATGATTCAGTCAACCGCGTCAAAGTTAAGGATTCCAACGCATCCGGCGGTAACGCAATCGTACCGACCAATTCCTCGAATCTCGGCCACACCCTTAACTGGGACTTCTCGAATGTGTTCGTCACCTGGAACGGATCAGCAGGCACCAGCTGGAACAACACTGCCAACTGGGATATGGGGTTTGTCCCGTCAGGGAGTGATGAAGTGGTTGTTTCCAGCACACTGACCAACAAACCGATCCTGGACCAGGCCGAGATTGTAAAAGGAATCACAATCGAAATCGGCGCGACTCTGGATACTGACGCTTTCGCTTTCACGGTTACTGACGGGGCTTCCGGCTTTATCAACCAGGGCACACTGGAACTGGATGCAGGTACCACGGTAACCCAGCCCACGAACAGCACGGGATCGCTGGTGCGCTACACAGGCGGTGCTGCGGCCATCAACAACTGGACATACCGTGACCTTACCATCGCCGGAGGCACTGCTTCCTCACCGGCCAACCTGACAGTCAACGAGGATTTCAGGATCAGCAGCGGGTCGTACAATGCCGGGGCCTTCACTCTGACGGTCAACGGCGATTTCACCAATGAGGCAACATTCACCGGCGGCGCAGGCAAGCATACATTCAACGGCAACTGGCGCAACTCCGGTCCGAGTTACACTGCCACCAGCGGGACCACTGAAATCACGAGTTCCGCAGTATGGAACAACACGGGCGGAACATTCACACCCGCCGGCGGTGTGGTCGAGTTTACAGGCAGCGGCACAGTGGAAATCCGCGGAGCCGCGACATTCAATAATCTGCATTGCACAGTTCCTGGAAAGAAGATGTACTTCCAGGCCGGAGCCACTCAGGTAATAAACGGCACGCTCAACGCTCAGGGAGCGCTTGGAAATCTGCTCTGGTTCAGAAGCCTGACAGACGGCGCTCAGTTCACCCTGAATTTCCCGAACGGAAACCAGACAGTCAAGTACATCAATCTCAAGGACAGCAATGCATCAGGAGGACATACTTACACTGCCGACACATGCAGCAATGTATCCAACAACACAGGCTGGTACTTCCCTCCCACAAACCTGACATGGACAGGAAACACTTCAGTAGTCTGGGCCAATGACGGCAACTGGGATCTGGGCTTTTATCCCAATGTCAATGACAATGCTCTCATTCCGGCAGGAATGCCGCGCTATCCTGTGCTCGGTTCGGCTGTGATTCTGACGGAACTGACCATTGAAACCAGTTCCACTGTGACACTCAACGGGCAGAATCTCACCATTGGAAGCAAATTCAGCAACAACGGCACACTGACCCTTAACGGCAGCGAAACAGTGACCATGAGCAATGACTCTGATTCAGGCCTGATCCAGTATATCGCCAACACAGGCACAGTCACAGTGCCGAGTATCGGAGACTATTACCGCGTGGAGTTCGCTTCCACCGGTGATGCAGTGTTCCGCCTGCCTGCCAGTGTTGCGGCAACCAAAGTTACTGTAACCCAGGGAACCTGCGATCTGCAGACGCGCAGCCTGACGCTGGCTTCAGGCGGCACAATAGAACTGGCGGCCGCTTCTTCCATGACTGCTTCGGCAGGCAGCACAGTCACTTGTTCCGGTGGGGCGACAGTCACTTGCGGAGCCGGCAGCAGCCTGACACTCAAGGACTTCGTCGGCCAGGGAGCACTTCTGGTCACTTCAACAGGCACGACCGTTTCCTTCAACAACGCGATTCTGCAAGGGAACGCCACCTTCGAATGCGCCAGCAACATCGCGTTCAACAATGTCGCCTGCTCCGGAAATATCGCTTTCACAGGCAATGCCGCTACCACCTCGTTTAATGACTTCACCTGCGCCACAGGGGGCAGACAGCTAAAATTCAGGGAAGGAAAAACCTATGTCTTTAACGGCAGCCTGTCCCTGCAGGGTACAGCAGGCAACCTGATTTCCCTGCGCAGCACAACCAACGGTTCTTCCTATAATTTCCACAATGAAGGCAACAACGACAACATCGATTTTGTCGATGTTCGCGACAGCAACGCATCCGGCGGATCAGGCAACGCCATCACAGCAGACACCAGTAAGAACAGCACAGGAAACACCAACTGGGTCTTCACTCCATCGCTCCTGACCTGGGACGGCAGCTCAAGCACTGCATGGGACACGGACGCCAACTGGGATCTCGGATTCAGACCCAACAACAGCGACAGCATCATTATCCCGGACACAGCTAATGATCCGGTCCTGAGCACTGTGTTCACCGCCGGTGGTCTTACTGTTGAAACAGGCGCGATCCTGAACACCGGAACTTTTGACTTCACATCAGAAACCAATATTTTCAACAACGGTTCCATCACATCCTCAGGAGGCGATCTTGAAGCCACCGGCAACCTGATCAGCGCCGGCACACTGACACTCGGCAGCGGCAATATCAAGGTTGGCGGGACTTTCAACAGCAGCGGCCCGATCACAATGGGCGGCGGCGACCTGTCCGTGATTGGAGCATTCACCAACAACAATACAGTTTCGCTTGGCGGCGGCAGCATATCCGTGGCTGGATTGTTCTCAAACAGCGGAACACTAAAGCTCGATGGAGGAGAAACCTTAGCACTGACCAATGACACTGATTCAGGCACCATTGAAGTAGTGGGCAATGCCGGACCATATACGCTTGACGACATTGGTGGATTCTATAAGCTGGCTCTGAGCGGTAACGGCACATACCAGCTGTCGGGTGACATCACCGTTGAAACCTTGCTGGCAGTCAGTTCCGGCACATTTGCACCATTAACCTTCGACATCACCCTGAAACCGGGCTGCACGGTCGAGACGCTGACTGCAGGCGCATGGACCACTCCGACAGCGGGGACATTTACATGTCTGGGAAATGCCTGGTTTACAGGAGACGGCAGTGCAGCCTTCTTTAACCTGCACTGCACAGAAGAAGCGTCTACACTGACCTTCTCTTCCGGTGAAACTTACCCCGTGGCCGGTACCCTGACACTGACAGGAGGGTCATCAGGGCTTTCCAATTTCATCAGAGTCCGCAGCTCATCTGCAGGCGTGCCTTTCATCCTCGACTTTACCGGCGCACCACAGACCGTCAATTGCGTAGACCTGATGGATTGCACAGCAGCCACCAGCAGTGGAACAGCTGATCAGTCCCGCAACAGCGGCAATAACACCAACTGGACATTCACTGCCTCGACCCTGACCTGGAACGGAGCAGCAGGCACGGACTGGGAAACAGCCGGCAACTGGAACCTTGGATATCCTCCCAACACAACTGACAAGGCAATTATCGCAAATATGCCCAATGATCCGATCCTGTCATCCGATGTCACAATCTCCGGACTGACTGTTGAAACTGGAGCCCTGCTTACCTCAGGCGGGTTCAATCTCGCTGCAACAGGAGCGCTCTTCAACGCAGGCTCACTCTCATCCACAAGCGGCTCTTACAATGTCAGCGGAGACCTCACCAATACCGGCGCGCTCACCTCTTCAGGCGGGAACATCGTTGTCGGCGGAAATCTCGGCAACTCCGGCAGCCTGAACATCGGAGGCAGCAACCTGACGATCACCGGAACATTCCTGCAGTCAGGCACCTTCAAACTGCAGGGGACAGAAACCGTATCCTCCGCTCCGTCCAGCGGAACAGGTTCCACAATCATTTTTACAGGCAACAATGACGGCAACACTGATATCGTTGACCTGAAGAACTGGACCTTCAAAAACCTGCTTATATCTTCCGAGGCAAGCGACACCTTCCGTTTAGCTTCCGGCCTTGCTGTTGGCGAAACCCTGGAGATCAGATCAGGTACGCTCAATACGCTCAACGGGGCGAACAATTACAGCCTGTCCGTATCCGGAGAAACCCTGATCAGCGGAGTTCTGTCTGCCAACGCTTCGACAGTTACTCTCAACGGAGGCCTTGTCAACAGCGGAACATTCAATGGCGGCACAGGCACGCACTCATTCACAGGCACTGTCGCCAACAACGGTATTTTTTCATCCGGCAGCGGAAGCAATACATTTACCGCTGTGTTCAGCAATTCCGCCACCTTTAACGGAGGCTCCGGTATGAACAGGTTCCTTGCCGGATGGACCAATACCGGCAGTTTCACAGCCACCTCCGGTACTACTGAAGTGGCGGGAGCTGATTTCACCTGGTTCAATAATGGGGGCACATTCACGCACAACAACGGAAATGTAGAAATCACAGGCGCAGGCACGGCACGCATCTATGGCACGAATCAGTTTCAGGGTCTGATGTGCGCAGTTCCGGGCAAAATACTCGTATTCGATGCCAATGACACCCAGACAATCGGCAGGCTGGTACTCACAGGCGCAGCCGGAAACCCGATCCTGGTCACCAGTGAGGTGCAGTCAGACTCATCCCCGATTGCTGCTGCCAGCAGTGAAGTCAGTTTTGTTTCTGTGCGCGATTCGGACAACAGCACCGGGTCAACAATCACAGCTAAGTATTCCAGTAATCTCGGCAATAACAGCAACTGGATCTTTGAGGCCATCACATGGACCGGCGCATCTTCCACAGACTGGAACGACGGCAGCAACTGGTCGGGCGGTGTGGTTCCGTCCGGAAGCGATGAGGTCGTAATTGCCGCAACATCTAATCAGCCTGTTTTAGCTGCCAACACCGTTATCGGTAAAGTCAGTGTCAGTACCGGAGCCACCCTGAAAACCGATAATTACAATCTGACAGTCAGTGGTGGTACAGCCGGATTCACGGTCAGCGGTACTCTGGAGGTGAATGCCGGACGCACAGTCACCAGACCGACCCTGAATAACAGTTCCAAGGTGATATACAGCGGTGGTTCCGGCGCTATCAACAACTGGACTTATCGCGACCTGTCGATCACCGGAACCGGAACTTACAGCCTGCCTGCGGCACTCACAATAGCAGAAGATCTGGCAATCAGTTCCGGAACCCTTGAAGTAGCTTACAGCCTTGGCGTGTCAGGCACATTCTCCATCGCCCCAGGTTCCAGGGTCAATGCCACCAACAACATAACTGTCACCGGCTCGACCCTGGAAGTGGCGGGAACCCTCTCCTCAGCAGCAGCATTGACTGCCAGCGGCGAAGTGCGCATCAGCGGTTCGGCAACCGTTTCCGGAGCGATCATTGCCGGAAATCTGACAACACCCGGCACGCTTTCGGCAGGAAGCTCGATTGCCAGCGGCAATGACCTGACCGTTTCAGGCGCGGTAACTGCTGCAGGGACTGTAACTATCGCTGACAGTCTTGTCAGCAGTGGCACAATAACTCTTGCCGGGGACACTTCTCTGGGAGGCAGCTGCTTCAACACAGGCACTATCAACGCCGGAAACGGGAGCCTGTCTCTCAACGGCAACTGGACCAGCACAGGCACATTCAATGCCGCAAGTTCCGAGGTTGTCCTGCTGGGAGCCTCAGACGCAATCATAGCAGGCACCACCTCTTTCTGGGATCTGACCTGCACAATCCCGGGAAAGCAGCTGTCATTCGAATCCGGCCGCACACAGACTGTTCTGAATGACTTGAGCATCAGCGGGACCACCCTTAACCACACCAGAATGTCGTCCACAACTGCGGGCGGCAAATGGTTGATCAGTATTCCTGGCGGACCGCAAACTCTGTTCAATGTCAATGTTCAGGATTCAGACGCGCTTGGTAATGCAATCACCTGCTTTAATTCGACAGATTCAGGTAACAACAACGAGAACTGGATTTTCAGCGCACTGATCCTTAAAACACCGGTTGCAGGCAAGCAGGTGGGAAGTGACATTACAATCGTGGGTTCTGCGCTTCCCAACTCGGAAATCTCGATTCTGCACAAGGAAACCAACACAGTCATTGCCACAGTTGAAACCGAGGCTGACGGCAGTTTCCTGGTCGTCACACCTGTGACTGGTCAACCAAACGCTCTCCCCCCGGGCATTCAGACGATCATTCCTGTGCTGCAGAATGTCGAGGGAACAGAACTGACAATAGAAGTCCTGGCGGCAAATCAGATCACTCCAGATATCATTCCGGTGTTCGTCAGTGAATTCACAGGCTTTATCGCGGCAAACCCGCTCGAAAGTGACAGCACCATCGCCAGGCCGACTGTATCCGGAATGGCCAAACCCGGGCAGACAGTGGAACTGGTTGTCAGGAACACCAGACCGGATCTTGGCACAGTGAGCGTGCAGACTCTGGCTTCCGTTATAGTTCCAGCATCTGCCGAGCCATATGTCAGTTTCATGATCACTGCAGACAACTATACGGGCGAGGCCAGATTCCACAAGGGGACTAACGAAGTCGTGGTGATCGTTGACGGCGTAGCCAGCAGTATTCAGGAGATCTACCTTTCCAGTCCGTATGGCGCAGTTATTGACAGTGTGACCAGGACCCCGATCAAAGGCGCCATGATCACATTCTACAAGGAAGGCGCTCTTTTGAATATGCCCGGCGTTCCTCCGACCACTCTGGATAACCCCTATGAGACAGATGAGCAGGGTAAATACGAGGCCCTGATCTATGAGAACGGCTTGTATGAATTCGATGTTGATGCATATGGTTATTCCTATTACAACGCAGAAACTCCCGAAGTTTTCGCCTCAGGAGCGCCATCCAGGACTGGGATGCGCAGAGCCCCCGGCAATGGAGTAATCAATGTTGTCAACGCCGTGCAGAGAATGAACATCCTGCTGGCTCCATCGGACACGCTTCTTGACATCACGATGAGCGCGAACAAGAGCGAGGCAGTGGTGGGCGAGGTAGTGACATACACAGTGACCCTGGCGACACGCGGCCCTG
>JAQTRI010000053.1 GCA_028711905.1 Candidatus Wallbacteria bacterium
CCCTGTGGAAGAGCATATGACAGAAAAACCGGCCGCATCCAGAAAAGCGGCAGCACGCGTCAAGGCTGAGCCCGAACCTGCAGTCGCTGCCAAGCCTGAGGCAGCCGGACCAGGTTCTAAAAAAAAGACTGAAGACTTCCGCAAGCCGGTAATGCCGAAAGAACCTCAGAAGGCCATCTGAACCATGCGACTTGATCAATGGCAAAAAAAAGAATGGCCCGGGCTCAACGATCTCGAGCTCGAGGATTTGTGCCGGTTCAGAGTCACTGCCGGCACTGACGAATTCCTGCTTTCTGACCCGGAATTTCTTGCGACTTATCTGGTCGGCAATTTCATGCTGGTGGTAATCCCGACCTGGAGCTTTCTGCGCCGTTACAATCACCAGTTTCTGGAACTGCTCAGGGCCAAGCTGGAAAAAGGCTATCTGGTGGACGACATCGGTGTGCTGGAAGAGGCTTTGAGCGGAGATTACCTTTACAAGATCGATGACCAGGTGCTGCGGGTTCCCCCTGCCGGCTTCAACGGCAGAATAGAAGAAATCCGCAATCTGCTGTTATTGAAAACACCGGGGTTGAAAGTGGTGGATCGGCGCATGCTTTCAGTCTGGAACACTAAAATCAACCGCGACCGTGACAGTAAAAAACCGATCCCCATGCCTGCCTGGCCACAGGTGAGGCAGATGCCGGCAGTCGGGAAGATGCTGATCCACAACATCGAAGTCGCGCTGGATTTGAGCGGTGACAGTAAATTCAAAACAGCTGTGCTTTCCGAACGATTCGGGATTGTTTATGCCGGGGGATACCGGATTCTGATCAGGGGCGCCGCCTGACCTCCTTGTACGCGATAGCGCTTTATGCTAAATTGTGTGTATGGCACTGACCAGCATTCGGGATTTGAAGATCATCAATAATCTGCGCGTCGAACTGATGCGCAAAAAGATCGATTTCACCAAGCTCAGAATCATGTGCGAAAACGGCTATGTGACAGTAATAGGCAAGCTGGGATTCATGGAAGGCAGCGAACCGCCACCGTCTAAAGTCCCGATGGTGATGGAAGTACTGGACAAGAATCTGAGAAGACTGGCTTATGTCAAGTATGTCAAGTATTACTTCGAAAACTGGCAGCGCGATGAAGAAGGCCACTGGCACCGCTTGAGCGAAGACGATGTCAGCGACAAGATTAAGTATTGGCTGGAAAACCTCATAGTCAGGCTCCCTGAAGATCCTTTCCGCAAGGAATTTCTGGAAAAGACCGCTGAGGTCAACCGCTTTCTGGCACTGATGAAGAATGAGGACCCGGAGATCCGGCGTCTCTCTGTGCGCTGCCTGATTGAACTCAGGGAAAAAAGATTTTTCACTCACCTGATAGAAGCCTATTCATCGGAAAAAGACAGCACTATCTTACCGCAGATGATCTTTGCCATTGGTCGCATCGGGGGCGAGGACGCCATCATGCTTCTGGAGAAACATCTGAAAGACCAGAACATGGAAATCGCGCTCTCAGCGATCAAGGCCCTGGCTGAAACCAAGAGCCACCGCATTGTGCAGCTGCTTCTTCCAATGGTCTCCTCTGAGATACAGGAGATCAGGGCTGAAGTGGCCCAAGCTCTGGCCGGGATCGGCAAGGAAGATGTTTTCAGGGCCATCGAGGAAATGGTCATGTCCGAAAACCATGATATGCGCATCCGGGGCGTTGAGGCACTTTCACGCATGAAACCTTCTCTCACAGCCCCGCTTTTGCTTCGCTGCTTAGAAGATCCTTTCGCAGATGTGCGGTTCAAGGCTGTTGCCGTTCTCGGCAGACAGAAAAACAGGGAATATCTGGATAAATTCCTGGACCTGCTGCGACGGGAAAAGAACGAGTATGTCCGTGCCACGCTTGTCAAAGCCTGTGCGGACTGCGGCGACCCGTCAGTCCTGGATGATCTGTTGCCTTTTCTGAAGGATCGGGATGGCCGTGTGCGCGCAAACACTGTGGAAGCCATTGAAAAGATTGTGACCAGGGAGAATAAGGAAATCGTCATCAAAAACCTGCTGCCCGCAATCGAGGACCCCTTGAACCGTGTCAGAGTCAATGCCATCAATCTTCTTTCCCGGCTCGGAGTTTCGGATTTCAGGGAAAAGCTGTTTCACATGCTCCGTTCACCTGATCCGGTGTTGTTTTCATCTGCCTCATTCGCTCTGGCTGCTCAGGCTGACATGGAAGTCATCAAGCGATTGTTCGATGAGTTACTGACAGCACCTTCTCCAATCAAGGCTGTGGTAGCCGATACATTGAAAAAAATCGGGCAGCTGAAACCCGAATCTGTAAAACAGCAGCTGGAACTGATCAAAAAAGAGCTCAAGGAAGTCACCCTTTATCTTGCGCGATTGTAGTTTGAAGATTCTGTTATATTTTCTAGCCTTTTGCTGCATCTGTGTTACCATGCATGCATCTCCTGATTCCGGATTTTCCGGAGACGATTACCTGATGAAAGGTGACCTGGAAAGTGCTGCCGCCTGTTTTATGCAGCAGTTTGAAGAGGCTCAGGACAGCCAGTTAAAGTGCCTTGCAGCAGAGCGGGCCGCTGATGTGCTGATTCAGATGGGAGAACTTGGCCGCGCAGCTGTGTATCTTGAAACAGTGCGTGAAACAGGTCAGGGATATCAGATCGAAATGGCTCTGAGCAGGCTGTTTTCCATTTACATCACAATCAACAGAACGGACAGGGCAGAGCAGATCGTCAAGGAGGGACTGGAAAAGTCACCGGTGTTCCATCGTGAAGCGGCTTTGCTCGATAAGAAAAACGGGAATCTCCCGGGAGCGGTTTCACACCTTGAAACCTTTTACCGCTTCAGCAGGGACAGGGAAACTCTGCCAATGCTTCTTGCGCTCTACCAAAGCCTTTCCGTAACTTCCGAAAAAACCGCATTCTGGAGAATCAGTTCCGATCAGTATCCGGAGCTTTACTTAAGACTTTTAGGCGAGACGAATGCAGCAGAGATTCCGTTGTTTCTTGCCGCGCTTTCCGTTTCCCGCAAACTTAACCAGACCCATGTCGAGCAGGCTCTCAGTGTGCTCTGGGAAAAAAACATGATAGAAACAGCCGGAATTGTTCTCAGGGATTCTGCGGAAACACTTCCTGCAGGCCACCTGCTTCCTCTTAGATTCAGGCATTCAGTAATGTCCGAAGATGAGCCGGGTATGAACGCGATTATCGATCAGTTGCTCGAACTGATGAACACCAACCACCGTAAAGCAGAAGAAGCTGAGCGCGTAAGGAATCTTGCCGCTTCCGGAAAATACAGTGAAGTCATTCAATCAGTTGTTCAGGACACAGAAGAACTTTTCACCAGTCAGCAGAAAAGCTTAGCTGCTCTGACCTCATCTGTTGAGATCTCAGCCCGCAGGATTGCGCAGGATATCAGCCAGTCTGTCGTTCAACTTCAGAGCAGCACTAACGATGCCATGAATTCATTGAAAAACTGCCTGCTGTTTCTCAAAACCATGGGGCATTATGACCAGGCACTTTCGATTATCACCCGCTGTGAACCAGTCACGGGAGAATTGCGGGAAATGGACGAAATCCTTGCGATGAAAGGAGAAAACAAGGCTTTTCTGGCCCGTCTTTTTAGGCGCGATCCTTCAACCTGGGCCAATCACTTGACGGCATACAGGCAGTTTTTCAGTCCAGTGCAATGGTCGGGATTGATTGAAACCCTGTTTAACGGGGATTTTTTTCGCGACATTCCGCTTGAAGAGCAGGCTCTGACATTCCTGGCAACAGGAAAAACAGGCTCAGCTGAAGTTGTTCTTGCGTCCATTCCCTTGATTAGCAAACGGTTGGCGAGTGAAATCGATTCCATCAATACAACCGAGGGGATGAACCTGATTGCATCTGTGTGGAACAAGTCAGAGCAGCCATTCAGAAACACATGGCTCAATCGCTTAGCCGTGCATGCCGAGGAATCGGGAGAACTGGATGCAGCCGCGACTTTTTTGCGTGAAATCCTTACAACCACAGATGATCTTACCATTAGATCCCGCTTGTGCTGGCTGAAATTGCGTGAATTCGGCCTGGAAGGTTGCGACACTGCTGAAGTATCGAGTTTTTTTCCGAAAGCGCTTGATTTTTTGAACGGTCGGGACAGTGATGAAAACCTGCTTCTGGGGGACACAGCCGGCTTGAGCGGAAAGGAACTGCAGATTGAACTGGGCCGGAGATTTCAGCATAATCCGGATTCAGCGAAAGAGGAAACACTCAGGTTTCTGCTTGGTGGAACAAGTGACACAGCATTACGCACGATGTATTTAGCTCTGGTTCTTCGTGAGGCTCTGGTAGATGACAAATCTGCCGATCGTGAATTTTTGTTGTCCCTTTCCTTGCTTCTGCTCGGGCTTGACAGGGATATGTCGAGGCTGTTCGGGGATTCTCAGAAAAAAGACATGCTGCTGCTTCGGAATCTCTTCCCCTCTAAGCAGTTTACCTGCGAAGTGGAAACACTCTACCAGAACTGGTCGGGAACCCTGCCTTCATTCATGGCAGAACGAATCATCCTGCGAATGCCCAAACAGGCTGAAGCAACAAAAAATTACCTTTTGAATCAAGGCTCTCAGGATTATTTTTCAGGTAAGATTCTTTCTGCTGACTGAAAGCTGTTCAAAGCAAAAAAATTACTACCATCAGAAGTATCATTGTTGTCAATTGCGCGAATTCTTCCAGTCTCTTCATCGTCCCCTCCAGCCGTCGGTCTTTCAAATTTTACACAGGCTATACATGCATTTATGATTTATTCGGCAGAAAAAGCCGTAAAAGAATAGAACAATCAACTTATACGAACTTATGTGACAGACCACTAGTGGTCTGTAACACTTAATTCTATGCTTACTGATCCGGAGAAAATCCTTTCGCCGAAAGGATTTCGCAATCTGCATTTGTCCAAAATTAAGTGCAACAGACCACTAGTCCGAATAAAAGATGCATCCGGTTTCAAAAGATGAGGTGCCCAGACGATAATCCTGGGTCCCATAATATGACTGGTGCGGCCTGTACCGCCAGGTCCTGCCATTGTCAGGACTGAAATACAATCTGAAGGTTCCTCCTGAAGAGGCTGTGGCCCAGATTTCAGTGCCGTTGCGATACAGGCAGATGAGTGATCCGAAGATCTCGGGATTTTTACCGTCCATCTGAGTTGCATTCTCCATGAAAGTGGTCCCAAAATAGGTGGACAGAGGATCCCACGATTCGCCGTGATCAAGAGATATCACGGAACTGCCATTGTCTTTCTGCACGATGAGCATATCATCAAAAACCCAGGCCTTTTGAGAGGCATCGATCTCAGCGGTCCCCCTGCGCTGCCAGGATGACAAAGACCAGGGCGCTGATTTGTCCGAAAGATAATAAAATCCGCCGCTGCCGAAACCGTACACGGCAGAAGAAGCCTGCAGAAATCGGTTGAAAGGAAGTGTCGGGGACTTTTTTAACAACCTGCCTGTTGTGATGTCACGAATCTCCATGGTGCCGTCCTGCATATCCCAGTACATGAAATGCTGGAACCAGCTGTTGCTTTCGAACAAAGGCATGGAAGGACCCGCCGGGTAGGAGGCGAAAGGCTGGAGAGAGGTCAACCCATCCCTGGAACAGGAGACATTACCAGCAGGATCCATCACCCAGGCCATGCCGCTGGAAACAATACAGGAATCAAAGATTCCGTCAAAGGTTTTCAAAATGTTGCGTGAAGGATCGAAAACAAAATATTTCCCTGCCGGCCTGTCAAACAGGAGGATGCGCCCTGCGGACAGAATAGGCTGCTCAACAAGGCTGAAGTAGGAAGTTGTCGGAGTCAGAGGCGTTGTGTCGTGAAGAAGAGCGAAGGTTTCTCCGCCGTTGGCTGAAAGCCAGATGCCGCTCTGCCCGGTGCTGTTTGCACCAAAGGCGTATAACTGAGAAAAGCGGAACTGAGAGGAATACGCGAGATTGACCGTTTTGCCGTGTTCTCTGTTCTCCTGGCATCCAATACGGAAGTTCCAGATGGTATAGGGGTTTCCCCAGGGGTCCCGCTTACCGCTTGAATCCATCATTCCTGGCGGAAGGTCATCAATTCGGGTCGGCCATCTGCCGAACCGTGACTGATAGTTACGGATAATACCTGAGATGCGGTCGATGTCGTCTCTGGCCCGCACGAGTCGCGCACGCTCCATTGATTTGGTTACAGAAGGTATAAGCACTGCCAGCAGAATGGCGATGATAAAAGTCACGACTGACCATTCCAGCAGGCTGAATCCACGGTTCAGGCGATCAGGCATTAACAAACTCGCTTTCAACTCAGAGGGTTTCATGATTCCCTGAATTTCTTCGCGACATTTCATAGGCAACAATGGCCGCGGCTGAAGCGGCATTAAGCGATTCCATTCTTCCTGTCATCGGAATTGTAAGGCGCAGCCGGCACTGGCCGGCGACATCATCGCACAGGCCATGGGCTTCATTCCCAATACAGAAAGCCGTTTTCAAGGGGATTTTCGCGCTCCATAAGGGAATCCCGTCCTGCTGTACCATGGCCGCAAGACTGAATCCCGACTCTTTCAGCTGTAAAATGCCACTGTTACAATTTTCAAGATAGTGGAATGGGACACTTTCGATACTTCCGAGACTGGCGCGGACAATTTTTGGGTTGTAAACAAAAACCGAATCACCGGACAGAAGTATTCCTCGAATACCAAAAGCCTCTGCCGTGCGGAAGATTGTTCCCAGATTTCCCGGATCTTTCAAATGGTCAAGATAGAAAACCGGACTTTCAGCGCAGATCGCGTCAAAGCTGTAATGTTTCTGCTGCATGACTGCGGCAATACCCTGCGGGGTTCTGGTGTCTGCGATGCGGGAGAACATCTTGTCCTTGACCGTAAGGTACTCATCGTGCTTGAATTGCGACAGAAAGTCTTTGTTTCCGGATGCAAAGGTGCTGGAAACAATAATCTTGGGCCTGAGCCCCAGATCAAGCACCTGCCTGACAGCCCGCAGCCCCTCGACAATATAATATCCTGTGCCGGCCGGTTTGCGGCTGCAGGAAAGAGCAAGCTCAAAAAGACTTTTGCCTGTCGTCATCTTAATAAAACTTTTCCGCCTTTATCCTGAACAAACAGTCAGGATGCTTAATTCGGCACACCTTCCTGTTTGGGAACAGGCAGCTGAGAAGCGTGGGAGTCGATCATGGCTTTTAGTTCAAGGGCCTTACCCATGTCAGGTTCATACAGGAGACAGCGCTTGATCGTTTCCGAGGCTTGCGCGAGATCCTGCAGCTGATACTGGCAGGCTGCAATGTTGTAAAGTATTTTTCCGATCTTATCCGGATAGTTTAACAGGGGGTCCCAATACTCAATGGCCTTGCGGTAGTTCTGAGCAGTGTAAAACATAGTGGCTGTCCGCTCATGCAGATTGGGATCAGTCGGCATATGCGGAAGAACTGCTTCCATAGTAGCTGCCATCATTGCTGCAGGTTGTTTCAGTTGTTCGAGCTGCTGATACAAAAGCCCGAACAACTGCAGGCGTTCAGACTGCGGAGATCCTGGAATGTATTTCTTCAATTCTGCGATGCTGGTTTCTATGCTGCCTGTGAGATAATAGGCCCTGGAAAGCAGATAACGGCTTTTGAGCTTGGAATTGTTGCCTTCATCGCGGCAATTGAGTTCTTCGATCTTCCTGAGATCTTTGATGGCATCAGCAGGTCGGCCTTTGGACAGATAATAGCTGCCGAGCTGCAGATACCCGTCTGCAAAAAGCGGGATGATTTCAACGGATTTTCGCAGGAACTTTTCCGCCAGTTCCTCTCTGCCGGTCTGCAGGTAGATGATGCCAAGCTGGTAAAAGATGAGATTGTTCCTGCCGTAGCGAAGGGCTTCAGTATATGTTTTTTCTGCGTTTTCCATGTCATGCGCGGATTGATAGGCTGCCGCCCACCAGTACCATAGTTCAGGATCTTCAGGCTGGAGCCTGGCGGATTCTTTGAAGAAATCGATAGCCTGGGACTGGTTCTGAAAATGGACCATGGCTACATATCCGGCTTTCAGGTACTGATTGCCGCGTAAATAATCAAAGGAGTGCTCCTTTATCATCCAGGCTGTCGGCAGCAGTAAAATCGCCATGAGCACTAATTTTGATGGATCGAGTTCTGTTTGTACTGGTTCTTCCTCTTCATCTTTCGAAAAAACCTGGTTGTAACGGACAGCGGTGAATGCCAGGAAAATAAAATAAGACAGCTGCGGAGCAGCACGCCTGAAAGGGAAATTGGTCAAAGCGTCACCGAGCACGCCGAGCGCTCCACCGGCAAATCCCAGATACAGGAAAAAATATTTTCTGTCATATTTCGAGAGTTTCATGATCTGCCAGAGAAAGACCGCGATCATGGCCAGAAAACTGCCGATTCCGATAATGCCCTGCTCAAAAAAAGTCTGAACATAATCATTGTGCGAATGACGGAAGGCCACCCCGTTTCTGGCGTATCTTTCGTATTTACCGGGAAGTTTGTAAAAGTCGCCCTGCATTTCAGGATAGAGCACTTTGAGAGACAGCACGCCCCGACCGATGATAGGATGCTTCATGGTTTCACGCAGGGAGACTTCCCACATCATGAACCTGGCCCAGACATTTCCCATTTGAGTGAATCGGTTGCGGAAGTAATAGGCTATGGAGTCTAAGCCTTTGCCTGATGTTTTTCCCCTGGTCAGGGCCATACCAACAGGAATTCCGGCGACCAGCAGGATAAAGATCAGCGCTGAAGCAAGGAATTTCCTGGTAAAGAGCAGTCTGAGTTCCCCTGGCTTGAAGTAAAACAGCAGAACACCCATCAGCGAGAATGAAAGCATCATGGCAACCCACGAGCTGCGGGCGAACGAAAGGATCAGGCAGGAGAAAATCAGGACCGACATCAGCACACACAGCACGGCCAGCAGCGGCCTGCGCAGGAAATGAAAGAAAAAAGCGATAGCTACCGGCAAAGTAGCTGCCAGATAAGGAGAGAGAAAATTGGGATTGCCGAAAGTGGAAAACACCTCCATCTTTCCGACATTACCCTGCACTTCACCGACCCTGAAGAATGGATCAATCCTGAAATATTGCAGTATGCCATAAACTGATACCAGACCACCGGAAACAATAAGGAGAATCATGGTGTTGTTGATAACGCGCATCTTCCTGACATTGTAAAAAATCAGCAGAAAGGCCAAGATGTAATTGAGCGATTTCATGGTAGCCATGATCGACAATGACAGGTTGGGTGAATTGTACCAGGATGTGAACAGGCTGATCGTAAAGATCAGAAGCGGGATCAGGATCGGATTGTATCTCCTTCTTGCCCGTCCGATGCTGATTTCCTTGCACAGCCAGATCCAGATCAGGAGCGGAATCATGAAAGAGAGAAAAGCCTCCTTTGGGAGAAGAAAATTGACCTTGGTGTTTTTCAGAAAAATCAGCGGAGTCAGGAAAGCCAACAGATAAATGCCGTATTCGATGAGCTTTTCATAGATCGCGATCATGTACACCTCTTGATTATTCGCTGATATCAGCCAGTTTTCGTCCCTGCTCGTCAGTCGCCAGGGAAGAGACGATTTCTTCAAGCGCTCCATCCAGAACCTGCTGCATATTATGCACGCTCAATCCGATCCTGTGATCTGTAATCCTGTTCTGCGGGAAATTGTATGTGCGGATTTTTTCGCATCTTTCACCTGTGCCTACCTGTTTTTTCTTTTCTCTGGCCATGCTGGCGTGGTGCTGGGCTTCCTTCTGCTCAAGCAGACGGGCGCGCAATATCTTAAGCGCTCTCTGCTTGTTCTGGATCTGCGACTGTTCGTCCTGGCAGCAGATTACCATTCCTGAAGGAAGATGGGTAATTCTGATAGCTGTTTCCAGTTTATTGACATTCTGACCGCCGGCTCCTCCGGAACGGTAGGTATCGATCTTCAGATCCTGGGGATTGACCACAATATCCACTTCTTCAGCCTCAGGCATGACCGCAACTGTGACAGTGGATGTGTGTATCCGACCTGAAGCTTCAGTTGTCGGCACTCTCTGGACCCTGTGCACTCCGCTTTCGAACTTGAAACGGCTGTAGACTTTGTCTCCCTTCACTTCAAAAATAACTTCCTTCATGCCTCCCAGACCGGTAACATTTGTGCTCAAAACATCGACTTTAAAACCGTTGAGTTCGGAAAACCTGGAATACATGCGGAACAGGACGCCGGCGAAAAGCGCGGCCTCTTCACCACCGGCACCAGCCCTGATTTCCATGATAATGTTTCGGTTATCCCGCGGATCTTTCGGGATGAGCATGATCTTCATTGCCTGTTCAAGGGATTCTTTTTTATCCTGAAGTGACTTGAGTTCAGCCCTTGCCATTTCACGCAAATCACTGTCTGAACCGGACAGCAGAGTGCCTGTCTTGGCGAGTTCATCATCAGTCCGGCGATACTCGCGCAGGAGAGCGATCAACTGGTCGAGCTCAGAGTGTTCCCGGGCCAGTTTCTGAAATTCAGGCTGATTTCGGATCACATCTTCCTGTCCCAGAAGCTCTGTCAGGCGATCATATTTTTTTTCCAGTTCTGCAAGTCGTGCAAACATGGCAATCCCCGCGATCAGTCTATTTCATCAGAGTTGACTGATCAATCTCATAACCAACCTGGCAAAGTAATCACGACTTTTCCGGCTGGTTTCCATTACTTCTTCATGAGTGGGAATAAAGTTCCCCAGTGTTTTATTGGTGATCAGGGATATCGCTGCAACGCGGCTGATGCCGATGTGCCTGGCAGAAATGGCTTCCGGTACTGTCGACATTCCTACTGCGTCTGCGCCTATCCGGTGAAAACAGCGGATTTCGGCCTTTGTTTCATAACTGGGTCCGGTAGTGTACAGATAAACACCTTCACGCAGAGGAATATTTTCGTCCTCAGCAATGCGCAGGGCGATTTTGCGTAACTCGGGAGAGTACAGCCCGTCCAGTGAAACGAACTGTTCAAGTCCCTCCTGGTGCATGCCGATCAGAGGATTGGGCCCGAAATTAATGTGATCTGAAAGAAGCATCAGATCACCGACTTCGAAAAAAGGGTTGATTCCTCCAGCGGCATTGGTGATGACGAGAGTTTCAACGCCGAGTTCCTTAAGGACTCGCACAGGGAAGGTAACATCCTTCATGGCATGTCCCTCATAAAAATGGTAACGGCCTTTCATGAAAGCTACATCTTTCCCGGCGAAGCGTCCGCAGACCATGGTGCCTGCGTGACCTTTGACTGTTGGTTTCCTGAAACCTGGAATCGATTCATAAGGTATTTCAACGGCGTTTTCAACAGATTCCGCGAGAAATCCCAGACCTGATCCGAGAATAGCGGCAACAGAGGGCTTGACTGGAAATCTGCCGGACAGATAGCCGGCAGCAGTAGAAACATCAGTGTGCGGCATTGCCTTCCTCCATAAAACAGCGAAAATGATGATAAATCAGCAGCATATTTTACACTTCACAACTGATTCGCTCAACCGTTATTCTCAAACACTTCCCTGATCCTCATTTTAAGGACATTGATGTCAACTGGTTTGGTCAGAAATGATTTGATGTTGCACTTTGCAGCGCTGATGACTGTTTCCTTAAGCGATTCGGATGTGATCATGATCACCGGAATGCTGTTGTTCTCGCTCCGAAGCTGCTTCAGGAGTTCGATCCCTGAACCGTCTTCAAGGTTGACATCCAGCAGCAGGAGGTCCGGGCACTCCTTCTTGATGGTTTCATAGGCAGCCATCACGCCCGATTCCGTCAGAACAGTGTATCCCTCATTTTTCAAAGCTTCGCGAAACAGGACCCTGATATAGCCCGCATCATCAACGATCAGAATTTTCTTTTCATCGCTTTCTATATTCATGCTATGCTCCTTAGATTCGTCCCTCGTCCTGCAGGCGGTTGATAGCGTCACGGGCCCTGTCCCTGTAAGTGTCTTGCGGATATGTGTCAATGATATGCTGGTATTGCTGTCTGGCCTTTTCAAAATCGCGGTATTCATTTTCATAAACCAGGGCGATTTTCAGCTCCGCTTCTCCGGCCAGCGCATTTTCCTGGTTCTGTTCGATGAATTTTTGATACATTTCGAGGGCTTTATCAATGTCCTTGAGTTTATCCAGATAGATGTCCCCTTTTTTGATCAGTGTTTCTTTACCTTCAGAAGTAAGCCCGAATCGTTCGCTAAGTTCGTCGAGTGTTTCAAGGGCTTTACCGTAATTCATGGAATAATTCTCCAGAAGATCGGCAAGCAGGGTCAAGCCGTTGAGCGATGATTTTTCATCAGTGTACTGCATGAGATACTGTCTGAGGAAGCGTTCGGATTTCGCATAGTCCTGCACCCCATCGCGCGCCAGTTCAGCCATGCGGATTTCCAGGTCTTCGGGCCAGTCCTGGCGCGGATAATCCTGCGTCAGCTGTTCAAGCACATCAAGCGCTTTCTGATGCTCCTCTATTTTCTGGTGGATTTCGGCGATTTTATAACGCAGCTTCGCGCCTTCAACCGTGCCTGCATGTTCTTTCTCCTGCTCCTGGAGCTTGCGGATATCTGCATAGTGGACCTCCAGTTCTTCCTTGGTCAGCCGCTCCTTTTTCGGCTTTGCCGGCTCCAAAGCTGCTACCTCTTTAGTCAGAGTCAACGCATCCCACTCCTTCGGATTGAACAGCTCAGGATAATAGCGCAAAAAACGGGACCTTGCGTCTTCAAGGAGGCGGGCGCTCTTAAGACCTGAAGCAGCTATTCTACCGATTTCTTTCTGGGCTTCGGCCGATTTTCTGAAACCATGAAATCCGACAACTATACGCCGCAGGTAATCCACAGCATCCTGAAACCGTGACAGTTTTTCGCAGAGCCTGGACGCGGTGAATAATGCCGGAATCATCATTTCCGGATCATCAGGATCAGTGTAAGAAGCAATGAACTTCTCGATGTTCTGCAAAGCCCTGGCCGGATCGACAGATTCCCACACCTGAGAAACCTCTAAGTAATAGAAAGGGGATAAACCCGACGCAGTGCGAAAACGCTTATCAAGGCTTTCTGAGGTGGTCTCTGCTTCCCAGAGGCTGATCAGAGATGAACATTCCTTTGTGATCGAACCTTCGACCAGATCGCGTTTAAGAAGCCCAAGAGCTCTGTTCTTCTGGCCTGATGAATACAGCCACTTGTGCGACAGAAGACGGACATCTCCAGAAACTTCAACTGAGCACAGGCTGTTGACAAGGCTGATGATCGAGTTGTGGCAGACAAGGGTCTGGTCCTGCGGGTCTAATTTTTCGATGCGGAGAAGAACAGCTTGTTGACGGTCGGGATTTAATCCGGCGTCCAGAGCCTGTGAATAATATGCAACAGCTCTGCAGGGGGAATCGGGCAAAGCCGACTCCCCAAGCAGGAAAACAGCTTCGGGTTTGAAAGAAACCTCCAGAGAAGGAAGCATTTCTTCGATCAGAGC
>JAQTRI010000054.1 GCA_028711905.1 Candidatus Wallbacteria bacterium
GAGGCAACCGCAACCTGGTGATTAACGATGTGAATTTTGAAATGCAGCAGGGTCAATTAGACTCCTTAGTCGGCCCTTCGGGATGCAGTAAGTCTACTTTTCTGAAAATGATTCTCGGTACTCACCCGCCAAGGCAGGGAACGGTTCTGCTCAATGGCCGGGAGATTCTTAAACCATGCCGGGATGTCGGCATTGTTTATCAGAAGTATTCGCTGTTTCCTAATATGACGACCCTTGAGAATGTTTCGATCGGCCCTTTGATGGATCGCACGACTACTCCTGAGCGCTTTTTCTGTCCGGTAAAAATCCGTAAAATGCTCAAGGGAATCAGGGAAGAGGCCATGGAACTGCTTAAGCAGCTCAGGCTCGACCATGCTGCTCACCTGTATCCGCACGAAATGTCCGGAGGCATGCAGCAGAGGGCTGCCATTGCGCAGGCTCTGATCACTAAACCGGCTGTGCTTCTGCTTGATGAACCGTTTGGCGCGCTGGACACAATGACCAGGGAGGAATGCCAGCGCCTGCTCCTGCGCCTGTACCTGCAGAACAAAAACGCGGACAACGGCTCCGGGTTGATTTCCGTGATTCTGGTCACGCACGAACTGTCTGAAGCTATTCTGATCAGCGACAGGGTGGTAGCATTGTCCCAGCACTGGAACTGGAAAGAGTCCGGATTCCAGTCCAGCCCGGGAGCCACCGTGGTTTATGATTGTCCGGCCCCTGTGTTTGAGCCTGACGCAGTTATCAGGGCTGAAGAGTTCCGGGAGCAGGAGGATGAAATCAAGAAAGCGGCGTTCAACCCTGAATATTGTCAGAGCAGGATGGAATTCTTGAAGTACTGGAAGGAAACAGAAGGAGCGCGTCATGCCTGAGAATCATGTGTATACTTTTTTAAGGGAACTGGCCCGCTCGATCAACAGCGGGGCCTCTAATTCCTTGCTCCTGACAGGTAACATCAATGATCTGTTTTTCAATGAAGACGATGATTCTTATGCTCCTCTTGTGGAGTTTCTGAAAAAAAAGTGGAGCAACACTCCAGGCAAGATGATTCTCGTATCCCAGATCAATGGCATGATCCGCTTCCCCAGCCCTGAAGCCCGTAGGGAGGTCAAGAAAGCCTGGATCTGGTGGAAGCTTTCGCTCAATCCGGAAGCCGGTCCGCCGGCGCTGGAACAGGAGTTCGAAAACAACCTGAGCGATCTTTCGCAGTATCCTACGGCGACCCTTGAACTTTTGCGCCAGTTCTGCCTGTGTTCCAGAACCAGAGATCTTAAAACCGGCAGGCCGTTCCTGGAAAAGGATCTGATCGTGATCATCGAATCAGCGGAAATCCTGATCCCCGAAAGCGGCATCGCAGATCTGTCACACGGGGACAGGCACAGGATCAGGATCGCTCTGGACTGGTTCTCTGACCAGGGATTTATCGATGGCCCTGATTCTGTGGTGCTGATCGCCGAATCCGCGAGTTTGCTGAACAGCAAGATCTGCAGGCTGCCTTTTGTCAAGCAGATCGTTGTTCCTCTGCCTGACAAGGACGCCAGAAAGCATTATGTTACTTGGTTCAATGCCGCAAGCAAGGGAGCGCTGAAACTGTGGTCCACTGAAGATGATTTCGCAGCATTATCCGCCGGACTGAACCTGTATGAACTGCGCCAGATGATGAAGGAATCAATGGGATATGATCAAGCACTCAATGCAGCTGATGTGATTGCCAGGGTGGAAGGGTTTATCAAGAACCAGCTGGGTGAGGATGTGGTTGAATTCAAAAAGCCTGAGCATGATCTGGACAATGATGTGATCGGATCTGCGCGACTGAAAGGCTTTCTGAAGAACAGTTTTATTCCCAGGATCCGCGCAGGCGGACCAGGGGCTATTGCAGGGGCGGCTGTTGCAGGACCGATCGGATCAGGCAAGACATTCATTTTTGAGGCTGCTGCCGCCAGGCTGGGCATTCCGGTTCTGACCCTGAAGAATATCAGGTCGCAGTGGTTCGGCCAGACTGATGTGATTTTTGAGCGCCTGAAGCGGGTGCTGGAAGCTCTGCATCAGGTGATGATCTTTATTGATGAGGCTGACACCCAGTTCGGTTCAGTCGGGGCTGAGGCCCATGACACTGAAAAAAGGCTGACAGGCAAGATCCAGAACATGATGGCTGATTCCCGCAACAGGGGTAAAATCGTCTGGCTGCTTCTGACTGCCAGGATACATCTGCTTTCGCCCGACCTGCGCAGGCCGGGCCGGGCCGGTGACCTGATTATTCCAGTGCTGGACCCTGACCCGGATGAGAGAAAACAGTTTGTTGCATGGGTACTTGCAACGGCCGGTCTGCCTGATGCCGGGATTGAGGCTGTGCAGTCACTGGATACAGCGACTGCCGGTTACTATCCGAGCACTTATGCGCTTCTGAGAAGCGAAATCAAGGCTGCTTTAGCTTGCGGGGGTAAGGATCGACTTACACTGGAAGAAGTACAGGCTATTGCCGGAGACATTATTCCGGGTGCCATCACAGAGGTCCGGCGATACCAGACATTGCAGGCTCTGGTGAACTGCACGAGAAAAAGTCTGATACCTGTAGAAGTGACTGACTCTGTGATCAAGGAATGGCAGGATGAGATCGCTGAACTGGAGAGCAGGGGAATCAGGTGATATGCGGATTAAACGGCGATTGAAGAGATGGGCGTTTCGTTCGGAAAGTTCCGCAGCAAAGAAGCTCGAAACCTGGCGATTTACAAGGCTCATGTCCAGCACGGCTATCTGCTGAAAGAGATCGCCCAATTTCTTGGGACTCATTATTCGACTGTAAGCAAGGCTTTCCTGAAATCCGCACCGACACAGCGATTGCGCGCAAGAATTACTAATTTCAAGCCCTGACCCCCCACCTGGTGCCTGACCCCCCACCTGGTGTGACCCCCCGCCTGGTCCTGCGATTTTTTAATGCCTGAACAATGTTTCCCGAAATGGTGACAGGGTATTTTATATTGTATTGACATCACCGTGATATCAAAGTAATATTAGATTAAGCGAAGACCAGGAGGTCAACATGTCCAAAGAAAAAACCGTTTCCGTAGCCAATGGCTGGCCGGTGCTGTTCCTGACTATTGCGCTCTACATCGGTGTTCCGCTCTGCTTCCTTGGGGCTGTGATCAATGAAAGCCCGGCCTGGATGGTTCATGCTGTTATCTGCCTTGGGGCAGCCATTTTTCTGTCCTGCGGATTTTTTACCCTGCAGCCCAATGAAGCTCAGCTGCTGATGATGTTCGGCGCTTACTGCGGCACAGTTCGCGAATCAGGATTCCACTGGGTCAACCCCTTTAAGCTCGGCAAAAAAGATGTGCCTCTGGAAACTCCAGTCACAAGGCGGGACTCGCATGGAATCCAGCATACATCTTTCAGCACCAAGCAGCGCATGAAACTGTCCCTGCGTACCCGCAATTTCGAGAGCGAGCGGCTGAAAGTCAATGATCAGCGCGGCAATCCCATTGAAATCGCTGCAGTTGTTGTCTGGCGCATTGAGGATACAGCCCAGGCAATGTTTGATGTCGATGATTACGAAAATTATGTGCGCGTACAGAGCGAATCTGCTCTCAGGCATCTGGCGAATTCATATCCATACGACCATGTGGATGGAGATGAAGTAACTTTGCGCGGTGATTGCGATGAAGTGGCCCACGCCCTTCAGAAAGAACTCCAGGAACGGTTGAAAAAAGCCGGTGTCCAGGTTGAAGAAGCCCGAATCACCCATTTGGCGTATGCACCGGAAATCGCCCAGACCATGCTGCGACGCCAGCAGGCCGAAGCAGTGATTTCAGCCAGGCAGAAAATTGTCCATGGTGCGGTGAGTATGGTGGAAATGGCTCTCAAGGAACTGTCGGAAAAAAATGTGCTGCAGCTGGACGAAGAAAAAAAGGCAGCCATGGTTTCCAACCTGCTGGTAGTGCTGTGCAGCGAATCTGAAACTCAGCCTGTGATCAACACTGGAACACTGTACCACTGAAATGGCTGACAAAAAATCCTTTCTGCTGCGCCTGGATCCGAAAATAATGGCGGAACTCGAAGCCTGTGCGGCTTCTGAGTTCCGCAGTATCAACGGCCAGATCGAATACCTGCTCAAACAGGCTATCGACAGGCACAAATCCAAACCTGAAAAGCCCTGTCTCGACCGGAAGGGTTGAAAAGGGGATGTGTGATGACTGGCCTGAAGATCTCTGTCATTTTCTACCTGTGCTTCTTCCGGGGTCTGGCCGCAGGTGCAACAGGCGAAACTACTGTGGCCGTCAGGACCACTCTGGAAGCAGTGGGCACGGTTGAAACCAGGGTTCGAACAGCGGAAGTCGCTGCCAGGCTATTCCTGCCCGAAGGATTTTTAGAAAAGCAGGCGGAGGTCAGGAACCAGACATCCGGCGGTGATATCAGGATTGTGGAGCAGAGGCTGGAAGTGCTCCGCAACAGAATGTATCTGCGGCACTGGCAAGGCCTGGAGAGAGTTTACCGGGTCATGAACGAGCAGCCCATGCGGGCCTGGGCTGCCGAAGTCAATCGGATCGGATTAAAACAGCTCCTGCGGGACACGGCAAAGGTGCATGCGCTTCTTTTTGGACTGACTGTGGATGTATACAAATCCAGCCTTTCCAATGCGCTGGACAGCGTAAAAGGCGCTTTGACCATGGCTGCGGAACCTGTGGTTCAGGAACTGATGACAGAAATGGATGCCGGCAGAACGGCCTCAGCCGAAGTTCTCCTGAAAAAAGGAATTGCAGCGCTCGGTGATCCGTGTCTGGCGGGACTGGTGTTAAGCCAGACCTGCAGCACCCTGAATCCTGACATGTGGGAACTGGTGCGGCCTTTTCTGAAGCTGCCTCTGACTGAGCTTTTCGCTCGCTCGCTCGAAGCCGCAGCGTATCACGGCAATGCTCTGCTGTGCGCGTATTTTCTCAACAGCAGAGACTGCCGATCAATCAAGTTTATCCATACAAAATTCCCTTATCTCTGGCTGCTGATCAGGGAAAACCACCAGGACCTGCTGCGGCAGATGGCTGACTGTGGCAGTGTGGAAGTAACCTGTGAAATCGCTGGAGTGATCACTGATCCTGATCTGGCACGCAAACTGTCATTGCACAGACTCGGATCCATCGTGTTCCAGCACGCGGCCAATGCTGACATAGCCGGCTACCTGATCGAATCCGGAGTGCCGGTCAACGAAGGCTTTGCTTCGGGTTCGGCACTGGCGAATGTCGAAGACCCTGATGTGGCCAGGGTATTGATCGATCATGGAGCAGTACTGTGCTGGGAAAGCGATGGATCAAGCCCTGATTACGGCAGGCAGGTTTTCAAATCCTGGGATGAAACGCCGGTCAGGTCTGTCAGAAACCGTAAGGTTCTGGAAGTGCTGTTTCAAAACGGACTGGATCTCAACAAGAAGGATCAATATGGAAAAACGCCGCTGCATTGTTGGAACCTGAGTGCTGATGCCGTGGAGTTTCTGATTGAAAAGGGGTTGTCGGTCAATGAGTGTGACAATTCCGGCCGGACTCCGCTTTTCTATTCATGCTCGAACATGGAAGTTGTGAAACTGCTGCTTGAGCATGGGGCTGACCCGAAGGTCCGGAGCGAGAATAATGCGACTCTGTTGCACGCCTGGTCCGCATCGGACGCTTTCGTCAGTCTGATGATCGAAAAAGGTGTGGATGTCAAGGCAATCGATGATAAAGGTTCTACTCCGCTGCATCAGGTCTACGGCAATCCCGTCATTGTTGACCTGCTGGTCAGGGCCGGTGCAGATCCCAACGCTCAAGACAATGAGGGCCGAACCCCGCTGATGTCCGAATGGCTCGAACTGGATGTGGCCAGGGCTCTTGTGGCAGCAGGCTGTAACCCTGAAATCCGCGACAGAAAGGGCAGAACGGCCATTGACCTGTCCAAAAACACGGCTGTGACCGAGTATCTGAAAAGCCTGGGTTTGAAGCGCAAAGCGGTGAATTTACTGGAGGTTGATGAACAGGAGTTCGTACTGGCCGATCCGGCTGTGTTTCTTGAAGACGCGGAAAACGGCACTGATCTTACGGTCCGTTACCAGAATAACCGGGAAGGTCGCTATAACAAAGGCGATCTGCCTTTTTTCCGGCTTCTTTTGAATCTGAATTACAACGCTCTGGTTTATGATGCACAAGCCACGAAGCTGGCTGAGCTGTTTATCGAGCAGGGCGGAGAGATCGATACCCGGGACTCATCCGGCAGGACCATGATGATGATCTGTCCGGTGCCGGGATTGACCGGCATGCTCCTCGACAGGGGTGCTGATCCCTGGTTAACGGACAACTCCGGACGCTGCGCTTTGTTTTATGCTGTGGGTCAATGCTATGAAACCACGCGGGATTACACCGGGCCTCCGGATTTTAATCAGAAGACCACTATGCTTCTGCTGCAGGGCATGAAAAACCGGCGTCCAGGGTTTGTGCCTGACCAGGTGACGGATAAGGAGGGACAGACACCAATATTCTGGTGCAACGATGTCCAGGCAGTCTTGCTGGCAGCTTCTGGATTCAGTGTCAATATCCAGGATCACGAAGGGATGACCCCACTGATGCGCAGCTTAGGAAACTTCAGAACATTGATCAAACTGGGAGCTGATGCCGGAGCTGTGGACAATGAAGGCAATACAGCGCTGCATTATCTGATGAGAGGATTGCGCAACGGTCAATACACTTCGGTAGATCGTGAACTTCTGGATGCGTTGCAAAAGGGCGGATGCGACCCGTATGCCAGAAATAAAACAGGGGTTTCCGCACTGGATCTTCTGGACGAGATCAAGAATCCTGAGAACCAGGTGGAAGTTGAGCAGATCAGGCGGCTTCTGTCAGGTAAGTGATCAGATGTCCACACATGGAACTGGATTCGGAATCATAGAGTAAACTTTCATTCGTCCACCCTGCAGACAGAAGGAAGGAAGCGGCGACAGCATCTACCAGACATCTTGAACAACTGCCGATCCCGGTTTATAATGTCATAAGATCAATGAGGGGGCACACATGCTTGAGCACTTGAAGCAAACCGATCCTGAAGTGTTTTCCACGATCCAAAAAGAGATCAACCGTGAGGAGTTCGGACTGGAACTCATCGCATCGGAGAATTTCGTTTCCCATTCCGTGATGGAAGCCCAGGGCTGCCTGATGACCAATAAATACGCTGAAGGCTATCCTGCCAAGCGCTATTATGGCGGGTGCGAATTTGTTGACCAGGTCGAAGATCTGGCGCGTGAGAGGGCGAAAAAACTGTTCGGCTGCCAGTTCGTCAATGTGCAGCCGCACTCCGGCTCCCAGGCCAACATGGCCGTATATTTCGCCAATCTTAAGCCGGAGGATAAGGTGTTCGGCATGAACCTGTCTCACGGCGGGCATCTGACGCACGGGTCCCCCGTGAATTTTTCGGGTATCTTCTTCAATATCATACCTTATGGAGTCAACAAGGAAACCGAGCGGATCGATTACGAAGAAATGGCTCGAATGGCTGAGGAACATCATCCGAAGATGATTGTGGTCGGCGCTTCGGCCTATCCCCGCATCATCGATTTTTCCAGGATCCAGGAGATCGCCGCATCAGTCGGTGCTGTCACCATGGCTGATATCGCCCATATCGCCGGGCTGGTTGCAGTGGGTCTGCACCCGACTCCGGTCGGGATCATCGATTACACCACAACAACCACGCACAAAACCCTGCGCGGCCCTAGGGGCGGCATGATTATGTGCAACACTGAGGAAAACTCCGATAAGATCAACAAGATCATTTTTCCCGGCATCCAGGGCGGGCCTCTGATGCATGTGATTGCTGCCAAGGCCGTGGCTTTTGGCGAGGCTCTGCAGCCGGAGTTCAAGACATATCAGCAGAAGGTTTTGAAAAACGCTGCGTGCTTAGCGGAGGAATTGACAGCCAGAAAGTTCAAGCTTGTGTCCGGCGGCACTGATAACCATCTGATGCTGATCAATGTGCTGGACAGTCGCGGTCTGACAGGCAAAAAAGCTGAAAAAACTCTGGAAGCCGCAGGAATTACCGTTAACAAGAACACCATCCCGTTTGACACCAAGAGCCCGTTTGTCACCAGCGGCATCAGGATCGGCACGCCTGCCATGACCACCAGAGGAATGGGCGAGCCTGAAATGAAGAAGATCGCCGGGTTCATTGACAGAGCTCTTTCCGCGCATGAGGATGAACAGCAGCTTTTGAAAATCAAGGATGAAGTTAAGGAACTGGCGGTTGCATTCCCGCTGTATCCGGAAATGGCTTCTCTCCGGTAGAAAAGGCGCACACATGTTAAAAAAGGCAGAAATCATCGAAAGCATCAAGGCTTTCCCCCCTATTTCTTCAGCAGCCGTTGAACTGCTTCCTTTGCTGCAGGAAGAAAATGTCAATATCGTCAAGGTGATTCAGACTATCGAGTGCGATCCCGCCCTGACTTCCAACCTGCTGAAAACCGTCAATTCCGCTGCTTACAGTGGGGTGCGGCGCATCAGCTCGATCAAGGAAGCGGTCATTCGGCTGGGCACCAAGAATATCGGGCAGATGGTCATGGTGCTGTCAGCTGATCAGTGTCACCAGGCTTCAGCCAGAGCATACGACTGCACACCGGAAGTTCTGTGGGAACACTCCCTGGCAGTGGCTATGGGGTGTGAGGAAACAGCCAAGTCCTTGAATCTGAACAAGCCTCACTACCTGTTCACAGCGGGTTTGCTGCACGACCTGGGGAAACTGGTGCTTTCCACTTTCGCTGATGTTGATGTATCCATGGTGCAGGACTTAGCCATGATCCAGGGCAAGGGACTGGACGAGGCTGAGCAGGAGATTCATGGCGTGGATCACAGCGAACTGGGAGCTGCATTGCTTGAAAAATGGAATTTTCCGCCTGAGATCTGCGGAATGGTCAGGTTTCATCACCAGCCCCAGAAAACGCCGGACAACAATGTTTTCACACACCTGCTTAAAACCATGGATGCCCTGTTTTCGCCTGAAAGTATGCAGGGCGGATTATTCAAGCTCCCTTACGACTCCGTTACCAGGATCGGCCTGACCGCCGACATTGTGGACAAAATCCGCACGGGTGTCACCGGGAGTCTTGAACAGAAGAAGAAGCTGTTCAGCGGAAAGCATTGACATGAAGGCTTCTGCCGGTTCCGGATGGAAGGTGCGTTTTATCAAGGATCGGCCTCTCAGCGGGGCGGAAAACATGGCGCGGGACGAATACCTGCTGCAAACCGGCATTATATCCGGCACTGAGACGATCTATCTTCGCACATATTCTTTTGATCCGCCATGCCTTTCTTACGGGGTGCTGCAGCGCACGAACCCTGATGAAGAAGATAAGCCATGTCCTGCTGGAGTGGACATGGTGCGCAGGCCAAGCGGAGGCCGGGCTGTGCTTCACCACCACGACATCACTTACTGTCTTGTCTTCCCTCAGTCAGGGTCGATTTTTTCCGGGTCAGTGAAAGAGAGCTATCTTGCAGTTTCAAGGATTATCCAGAAAGTGCTTAACAGGCAGGAGCTGCCTGTGGAACTGTCCAGAATTCAGGGCTACGGCAGGCACAGCGGATTCGACTGCTTCAAGTCATCAACCTGGAGCGAACTGCTGCTTGACGGGCGAAAAATCATGGGACACGCCCAGTTTCGCAGAAAGGGCTGGTGCTTGCAGCACGGGTCGCTGCTGTTAAAAAAGGACCCTGATCTGCAGCGGGCTATTTTTGGCGATGATGAGGAGTATCCGGAAATCACGGTGGATCGCGAGCGTTTTTCCCTGAATCTGGCCGAATCCATAGCGTATGAGGCCGGTGGGAAAATTGAAAGTGATGATTTTCCTGTTTCAGATCAGGTTTATCTGATTCTGCTTGAAAAGTATCTGAAAACAATGTTGTGACTGAAGCGATATTCACTTGCCGGTTGACAATCCTTGTTGCTCCTCCCGGATGTTATTGATAGAATGACAATGTGAACAAGTTGATCACTATTCTCTTCATATTGGTGCTGATATTCGACACTCAGGCCGCGATGCTTGAACTGGGGCGGCTCAAATACGGTGGAGGCGGCGACTGGTACAATGATCCAGAGGTGCTGCCCAATCTTGCCCGTGAGCTTGTGAGGCGCACAGGCATGGATGTATCCGTTACTGAGCGGGTGATCGAGCTCTCGGATCCGGAGCTTTTTTCCTTCCCGTTTTTATACATGACCGGCCACGGCAATGTCCGTTTCGAGCCGAATGAGGCCGAAAGATTGCGCAAATATCTGGAACGCGGTGGATTCCTGTATGTGGATGACGACTATGGCATGGATCAGCATTTCCGCAATGCCCTTGGCCAGGTTTTTCCAGGTTTGGAAATGCTGCCGATTTCTCCTGATCACCTGATTTATCGCATATTCTATCGCCTGGACGGACCGGGCAAGGTCCATGAACACGATGGAAAGCCTCCGACAGGGTACGGAATTTTCCATAAGGGGCGCATGGTGATTTTCTACACTCACGAGTCCAACATCAGCGACGGATGGGCTGATCCGGCAACGCACGGCGATCCGGCTGAGGTGAGGGAAACAAGCTTCAGGATGGGAGTCAACATCGTTCTTTATGCAATCCTCGGCGCGGAATAATCTTTTAGCAGTCAGGCGTTTTTTCGTTGTATGCGACATTTTATCCGATGCCGCTTCTTTTGCTGCTTTTTCCTGGATGCTCATGAGCCTGAGGAGATCCGTAACTGAAACAGGCGTTGAATACTGGATCAATTTCATCATTCCATTCGCACTCATCGCGTCTGCGGCATTTCTGACAGCGCGCATCTTCAGGCGCAGGCCCATCAGAGAAACCGGAATTCTTCTGGAGCACAGGTTCCAGTCAGGAGGAACCTTAGTCAATCTGTTCGATTTCATGGAAAAAACCGCTGACAACCCCTACAACTATTCTCCAGTACTGATGGATCTGGAGATGGAACGCGGGGCAACCCTCCTCGCAACTCTTTCGTGGCGCAGAGCCATCCCTTCCTCAACCATTATCCGCCCGCTGCTCCTGCTTCTGGCAGCCGGTATGTTCCATTTTTTTTCGGTCTTTGGCGGCACAGCAGAGCTTGATTACTCGGTACGACCTGGTGACGCGACAGTGATCAGAGGTCAGGAGGTGATTCTGGAGCTGTCTTGCGCAACAGGACATTCCAGGGAAGTGGTTTTGGTGCTTAGCGATTCCAGGGAAAGAAGCGAGATCCGAATCAGTGGGAATACGACCTGGAAACATATTCTGACAGCAGAACGCGATTTTGAGTACAGTTTCTCGTATCCCGGTGGCAGCAGTCGTGTTTACAGGATCAGCACCCGCCTGCCTCTAACCGTTGAAGAGATCCGCAAATCCGTCCATTATCCGCTTTATTCAGGACGCGCTGCAGATACATTTATCTTTCCTGATCTGACCACCATGGTTCCTGAAGGCGGGGGAGTTGAATTCGATATCCTGCTGTCATCGCCTGTTCTCAAGGCGCGGATTTCCTGCTGCGGAGTGGAGCGCGAGTTTCAGTCCACCAGCAGACTGTCAGCGCTGTTTTACCCTGAGGAATCCGGCGAGGTTTCGCTTCAGGCGGATGACGGTTTCAGCACATTGACTTTGACCGGAGAGATATTGCTCATTCCAGACGAGCCGCCGGTGATCGACATTTATCTTCCAACTGAGGGTATGACCATGATTGCCGGAGAAAACCTGCAGATCAAAGCCAATGTTACAGATGATTACGCTGTGAGATCAGTGCACTTGAAGCTTTCATCCACCGGATTCTCACAGGAGGAAAAGGCTGCTGCCGGCGCAAACGCTTTTTTTCTGGATCGTTCACTGCAGCTTCCTGATCAGCTTTTTAGTCAGGGAGGAGTGCTGAGCTTAGTGGTTCAAGCCTTTGACGGGCATCCGTCAGGCCGTTTTTCGACAAAAGAAGTGCGGGTTTTTTTAGCCGGAAGGGGTGAAAATCTTGCGGCTCTGAGTTCCCTGGAAGTGGATCTGCTCCATGAGGCCGGTGAACTGAGGCAGAAAATCGGCAGTCTGGCAGGGGAGCTGACCAGGCTCGATCAGACAGTGCCGGCTGACGAAGAGACTGAGGATGAAATCCGTGACATAGCCCGCGATCTTGGCCGCAGATTGGAAGAATTGCGGCAGCAGGCCCGTCGCTTTCTCAATCGCATGGAGCAGGAAACAGAGAAATCCCGCAAGCTGATGGAAACCGGGGAAGAGATTCGCGAAAAAAGCCGGCAGGTGCGGGAGCTAATGGAAGAACTCTTAGGCAACCGGTTTGATCGGATGAAAGAACAGCTGGAACAGCTGGAAAAATCCGGAAACATGAGGAATGTCGCTGATCCGATGGAAGCAGGAAACATACTCAGACGGCTGGATGAAACCCTCAACATGCTGATGCGGCTCAAGCAGGAGAAAAATCTCTCGGTGCTGAGCGAAATGGCTCGCGAAGCGGTCAGGCTGGGAGAGTCGGGCAACTGGACTGCAGAGGCGAAACTTCTTGATGAAATGCAGTCGATCATGAAAGACCCTCAAGGCTTTCCTGATGAGTTCCGTGACCTGGTACAGAAGCTGTCTGAAGAGTTAAAGACAAACAGGGAGTGCAACGCCACTGATGCGGAAAAGCAGCAGTTATGCAGGGAATCCATCGAACGATTTCTCAAGGATATGGAGCAGAAGCAGAAAATGGCTGCTGAAAAACGCAAGAACAAGCTGATGTCCGGCACGAAGAAGATGATTCAGGAAACCGCGCTTTTCTGGTATGAAACCTCAATCATGAAAAATTACGGCGAATTCAACCGCAGGATTGTGCCTTACAGCGGCTGGTTGTCCGAAATTTCGCAGGGTCTCGCGGAACTGGCGCAGGAGAGTTTCATGTTTCCTCAGACGATTTTCATCGGTATGCTCGAGATCGAGAGTTCTTTTAAGCGAATCGTGTCTTCGGCCAATGATCCTGTTTTCAGGTACCAGACCAAAAAAATAAACAGATCGCTGCTGCTGATCATCGAGGAGCTTCTGAAATTCATGCAGCATCTTCGCCAGTCGCAGCAGTCTTCTATGCTGGACGAACTCATGCAGATGCTGGACCAGATCATCAAGAATCAGCAGCAGGCTATGGATATGATGCAGCAGCTGGCTGAAGGCAGTCCTGAGTTCGAAGATGCTCTCAGGGAGATCTTGCAGCGACAGACATCGATCCGGGCCGCTTTCTCTGAGATGAACGGCGGAATGTTTTCTCAGGAAGTAATGCGCAAGATGGAAAAGATCAATGAAGAGCTGCTGGAACTGGAACGGAAATAGAAGGACAAGGCCGGGAAAAATGAGATCGTCTAGCGCCAGGAAGAGGCGATGAATAAGATGCTGGAGCTGGA
>JAQTRI010000445.1 GCA_028711905.1 Candidatus Wallbacteria bacterium
AAGTGGCCGGGTTCGACTGCCGCGAGATCATCAGGTTCGAGGGCGCGATCCACTGCATCACCATCAGCGTTTACTCAGACCCGCTGAAAGTCTACCTGGACCTGGCCCGGATGTCAGGCACAGACCCGCTCAGGTTCCTGGTCGAGTCCATAAGCGGCGTGAAGAGCGCCTACGCCCTGTATTCAGGGCCGGGATCATCCGTCCGCACACCGCTGGCAGCCTGTGCCGGCGGATACACATTCAGCCTGCCCCAGGGCTGCAATGCCGGTGAATGCACGTTCGTGTTCGAGGACTTCAACGGCCGCACAAGGGCGCTTGACCCTCTGCAGCGTCCGGACAATTGACGAGGAACAGTGCCCTTTTACCCACGCCGTGCAGGCAGGTGGTGCTTCTGCCTTTTCAGTTGCGCTTCCATATCAGTTTTTATTCTGTGTGAAAATCTGAAGAAGCGGGGGATCGTTTCTTTTTGATTTTTCAAGCTTCTGGATCAGTTTCTGATTATCGATAAAAAGACTGTAAGGCGCGCTGAATTCGATCAGTGAATTGTCATCTGTATTGAGTTCTCCATCTCCAGCATAGATTCGAAGGTCATTGCCTGATGCAAGTTCGAGGGCCAGAAAATCTTCGATTGAGCTGATGCCGTCTTTTTGCATGTCCTGTCCAGCGGGGCTGCTGATTCGGTCTTTCATCCAGTCCATGCTGCTGATTCCAGAAAAGCCGCCAGTCAGAAGAAGATCGCTTTCTCCAACTTTGAAAGCATGGCAGAATGGGAATACACTCGAGAAAGTCCTGATTACAGTCTTGAAATCCTGTTCGGAAATCTCGTAACAGTGCACCCACTGGCAGATTATTCCTCCTGGATTGAGCCTGCTTTTCACCAGATCGAAGAATTCAATTGAAAACAGGCTTCCTATGCCTGCTATCCAGAGATTTGTCGGTTCAGAGATGATGACATCAAAACGGTCACGCGATGCATATAGAAAATTCCGGCCATCGTCAATGTGCATATTAAGCCCGGGACTTTCGAGAATGTTGCCATTTACATGTGAAAAAAATCTGGAAGCGTCCACTACTTCGCTGCAGATCTCCACAGCATCGATTCGGGATGGACCATGCAGTGATGCACACCAGGCAGTCACTCCGCTTCCCCATCCTATAACAAGAACTTTCTGCGGATCAGGATGCAGGAAACAAGGAACATGACCCAGCAGGCGCTGTGTGCTCATGTCAGCACCGTCGGAGGCGTCGACCTTGCCGTTGATCGCCAGGGTGCGGATACCTTTATCCTCCAGCACATTGATAAATGCTTCGATTCCTTCTTTCTGAAAAAGGATATTCGGAGCAGATGCTTCTGTTGAGTGTGAAACTGTGATTCCTCTGCCGGAAGCATGAGATTTTTTCTCAGCCAGGATTTTTTTAACATATCTGCCAGGCCTGTAAAAAACAGCTGAATTAAAGAAGCTGTAATCCCATTTGGGGATCAGATACACAACCAGCAGAGGAATGATCAGGAACGGAATAAAACGGTAAAGCCTTTCAGCTCTTTTAGCGATTACTGTTGCGCAAAGAAAAAACAGAAAAGCAGCCAGATATAGAGAATTCTGCATTCCCAGAACCGGAAGGAAGATAAATCCTGCGCACAAGGTCCCCAGAACATCACCAGCAGTGTTAACCGCATAGAGCATGCCGACTGTGCCTGCCGGGTCAGCCTGCTTTCGGCTGTAAACAGCTGCTGAAAGAGGAAAAATGTGTCCTGCGAACAGAGCGGGTAAAAACAGGGCGATAAAAGACAGAAAAGCCTGCCAGCCGAGGAAAAGATGGTAATCAGCTTTCAGGAAATAACTGAAAAGAAGCACGACCAGCCCCGGAATGCTCATAACCAGGACAACAGAGAGAAGTATGGCCAGCCCGGCCATAAAAACCATAGGAAGAAGAACGGGATAGATATTTTCATTGAGTTCAATCAATCTCTTTGCTCTCCAGCTTCCCCAGGCCAGAGAGAAAATAAAAATCGAGATGGTCAGAGAAAAGGCATAAACACTGGATCCAAAGCAGAGTGATAAAGCTCTGATTATGGCGATCTCAAGTATCATAAATGCAAATCCTGTGAAAAACAGCACGAATGGAATCACAGGTTCGTCCATTACTTTCTGCTTTCCTGAAAGCTGTTCTCTGCTTTTTTCCCGACCATGTCCAGTTTCAGAAAGTCGTAACGCAAGCCACGCAATTATGAAATTAAGAGCCGCGGCGGCGAACAGGTTTTTTTTCATTCCCAGGCCCGGAATAAGAATGAATCCAGCCAGCAGGCCCCCTATTGCGGCGCCAGCCGTGTTAATCCCGTAAAGCCTGGCCAGGTCGCTGTCGAAACTGCTGGTGAACCTGTTCAGAAAACTGCTTGCAAGAGGAAGTGTTGCTCCCATAACCAGCGCAGGGAGGATCAGTGAAACAACTGAAAGTGAAAATCTCAGGAAAAGCAGGCTGCCAGGACCATTAGAAAACATGGGATAGGCTTGAAAGTAGATCCTGTCCATTCCCATCATAAGGTAAGGGAAAAATATTGCGTATACTCCCAGTGACAGTTCAAGAAACGCATAGGATTTCAACGGTTTTCGAAGATTTGAGGATAATTTTCCTGCAAGAAGGCTCCCTCCAGCCAGTCCCAGCATGAAAGTAGATACAGTGGTTGCCGAAGCATAGGTTGTACTTCCCAGGATCCGGGAAAGATACCTGTTCCAGACAACCTGATAAATCAGTGCGGTAAAGCCTGACGCGAAAAATATCAGGTACAGGCTGTTTTTGATGCTGTTGTTTTTCATTCAATCCATTTCTGGTTTAAGTGTTGTGCCCGGTTTCTTCATGACGATTCAGTTTTAATTCGTTTCAAGGTGTACAGTCTGTGCGGGAAAAAGAAACAAAGGGCGCGCACATTGATTATGCATTATGGACCAAAAGATCAATCATGCTTTTTTCAGGCCTGTTGATCCAGAAACCGGCAGTTGCCGGTTGCAACATTTAATCCTCCTTTCCTCACAACTTGCAGGAGATGCTCACAGGTGGATCATCGCGCCCGGTCCGAGCGGCAGGCCGAAGACGAACCAGACCATGAACAGCAGCATCCAGCATACCAGGAAGGCGAAGGAATAAGGCACCATGGTCGAGATCAGGGTGCCGATTCCGATGTCCCGGTCGTACTTCTGGGCAAAGGCCACGATCACCGCGAAATAGGACATCAGTGGAGAAATGATGTTGGTGCAGGAATCCCCGATGCGGTAG
>JAQTRI010000055.1 GCA_028711905.1 Candidatus Wallbacteria bacterium
ACACGAGGCTCGGCATCACAAAATTAGCGGCAAAAAACAGGTAGAACACTGGAGTAAGCCAGATCGGCACGACAGCCGGCCCCTGCGACAGTTTCAGGGCTGTAACAGCAGCAACGGCGATCAGATTGCCGAGAATGGCGAACACAGCAGGCCACCAGCTTATTATCCGGTAATACCTGTAGGCGGTCACCAGGTCGGTTTCAAACCTCTGCTCCTCGATTCTGCGGCACGGTCTGCGCTCCATTCAGTCCTCAGGAAGATCGTAGTAAAACTTGCGCTTCCGGCATTCCTCATAAGCGTCTGACAAGAGCTTCCCCCCGACTCCGATGTCATCGTACGGGTGCTCGCAAAGATGGATCACAGGAACCCATTCCGGGTTTTCAACTGCTGCTGCAAAGGCTGCTGACAGTCGCTCGATCAAGGTCCGCTTGACGCTCTTTTTCAGCCTTGGCGTATAGAGCAGGATGTGCAGATAAGGGTGGCCCGTGCCGTCCCAGAGTTTCCCGCCTTGGGCTGCGAAGCCCGGACCGTATTCGTTGAAACGCATGCCAAAGATCTCAGGCTCGAATCCCCCTGTTGTGCAGAAAACCGCTGTCAGGTCAAAGGCCAGCCTGGCCCTGACCAAATCTGTAACTTTCGGCATGCTGATTTCCATACTGGGCATAATGACCTCCTGCTGATATTGTGATCCGCCCCTGCCGGAGTAACCTGTATCTCTGTTGCGGACATTCCGTGGTTGCATCCTGCAACCACTTCACTTTGATGCCCGTTGGTCATTGGTTGCTCCAATGCCTACGGTCATCAACGTTGGCGGAAAGCGCCGCAGCATCGTGCTGCGGCTGGAATCAGATACTCACATAAATTCTGCCTGCCTCCTCATTGCCGCACCAGAGACACATGTTCCTCCGCTTCGGCGCCAGGATTTTATTCCCATTCATTGATCTTCTCCGCGATCCTGCGTCCCCTGTTTTCCCAGGTATTCTCCTCAGCGATCCTCTGCGCCAGCTCCATGTTCGGAAGCTTTCCTGCGCGCAACTTTCTCAGGCATTTCACCAAGTCTTCAGCATCGCCAGGCCTGAAGTACAAAGCAGCGTCACCGGCAATGTCGCGCAATGACGGCACATCCGAAGCCACAACAGGCACACCTGACGCGAAGTACTCGAACAGCTTCAGCGGAGAGGTGAAGCGGCAGGAATTGGCATCCGTAAAAAGGTTGGGAATCACCAGCACATCACAGGCTGCCTGCAGCGCAGGTATCTCTTTCTGCGGTCTCCGGGAAATGTAACGAACATTTTCCGGCAGCGCTCTGCCGAATTTGAGCATCTCTTCTGCCGTGCCCCCGACGATCAGGAACATGATCTCAGGAGCCTGATCAGCGGCCTGCAGCAAAGTCCGCACACCCTTCCATGGAATGGCAAGACTGCCTGTATATCCGGCAATAAACGCATCCTGCGGCAATCCAAGCCGCTCCCGGCATTCCTGCCTGCCTGCAGAATAATCCGCCGGATCGGTAGCGTCCGGAACAACAGCGGTTAAAACGCCCGGGCACAATTCTCTGATGCGCAAATCCACTCCCCTGCTGATGCACACCACACCTGACACAATGCTCAGGAGCCGCTCGTACAAAAACGCCCGCCATCCGTTGATCGGCGGTTCGTGCTCCTCCAGCACCACGGAATACCCGCAGCGCGCGAGCAATGCTGCCAGAAAATTGCGCGAATAAACTGTAACTTTTTTCCTGAGATGGAAGAATTCCACCGCAAACTGTAAGAGAAACGCCAGCCTTCCGATGTAAAGAACAGCTGTCAGGGTCCGGCCAGAGAAAAATCTGGAAAAGACAAGAAAATCAGGGAACCGTAGAAAAGTGACATCCAACGGCTTTGTCAATCCATAGTATTCATCAGGGCTTTGCGTGATCCCGTTGCGCCGTCCCGGCAGCACGATTTGCACATTCCCGTGTGCGGACAAAGCTTCGCAGGTGCGGGCGATCTGATATCCGTGGGCTTTCTCGGTCGGAAAGCGGATGAAATCGAAATAGACGATGTTTTTCATATCCCCTGCCAGGAATCGCCGCAACATGTTAGATGCAGTTACCGAACCTGCTGAGGTTACTGCATCTTATACTTTGCCAAAGGCAAAGTGCTGCGCCCCTACTATGCTATGCTATGCGAAAACTGAAAAATCAATCCCGGCTTCTTTTAAAATCTCCCGCGCCAGCTCGTCCGGATAACTGCCGCAATACACTATGCGCTTGATACCGGCGTTAATAATCATCTTGGCGCAGGTGATACAAGGCTGGTGTGTGCAGTAAACAGTGCCCCCTTCTGTGGAAACACCGTACAGAGCAGCCTGGATAACGGCATTCTGTTCAGCGTGCAGCCCGCGACACAATTCCTGCCGTTCGCCGGACGGAATACCCCTCTCAGCTCTAAGGCATCCGCGGCCGTCCTCGCCACAGTGCGCCACATTGATCGGCACGCCATTATAACCTGTAGCTATTATTCGCTTGTCCTTTACGATAACAGCCCCCACCTGTCTGCGCAGGCAGGTGGATCGACCGGCCACCAGCCTGGTGATTCCCATGAAATATTCGTCCCAACTCGGCCTGCTCATGTCAGAGCGTCCCGAACAGGCGGTCGCCTGCATCGCCGAGCCCAGGCAGGATATAAGCATTCTCATTCAGCTGACGGTCAATGGCTGCAGTGAAGATCTTGATATCCGGATGATCCCCGGAAAGCCGCTCTATCCCCTCAGGGCAGGAAATGATCGAAATGAACTTGATCTTGACGCCCTTGCGTTCCTTGATTCTCTGAACTGCGAAACTGGCTGAACCGCCGGTTGCCAGCATTGGATCCAACACAAAGATCTCGCGCTCGTCAAGACAGGTCGGAAACTTGGTGTAATATTCAACCGGCTCATGAGTATGCGGATCGCGAAAAATGCCGATGTGACCAACCTTGGCCTGGGGAATAACCTTGAGCACACCTTCAACCATACCGAGACCGGCGCGCAGAATCGGCACCACAGCAGGCTTGCGACCCTTGATCACACGCACGGTTGCGATTTCCATCGGGGTTTCGACTTCTTTTTCTGCAAGAGGAAAATCGCGGGTAGCTTCATAAGTAAGGAGAAGACTGATTTCTTCCAGCAGTTCCTTGAAAATTTTCTTGGTAGTATTTTTGTCGCGCATAATCGTCAGTTTGTGCTCGATGTATGCATGCCTGGGAAGTATCACATTTTTCCATTTAACCTGCTCCATGCTCGCGCTCCTCAATTTTTTTCAGTCTGCCTGAGTGCCTGTCTCCGGCAAAAACGCCTGACAGAAATGCCCTGATCAACTCCCGGGCCATTTCAATACCGATCACCCTGGCACCAAGACACAGAACATTTGCGTTGTTGTGCTCGCGAGAAAATCTGGCTGACAAAGGTTCAGAACACAGTGCGGCTCTGATCCCCGGGACCTTGTTGGCTGCCATACTCATGCCGATGCCTGTGCCGCAGATCAACACTCCAAAATCAGACTTCCCTTGTGCCACACTGTCGGCTACGGCAAAGGCAAAGTCCGGATAATCGCAGCTTGCGGTTCCGGCAGTGCCTAAGTCAACCGCATGATGACCAAGACCTCCGATACACTCCTTGAGTATTTCCTTGTATTCGTAGCCGGCGTGATCAGACCCGATTGCGATGTTCATTATTGCCCCTTCCCTTCAACTGCCGCTGGTTCCGGTGGACCCGGAAGACCTGAAAGATCTATGGCATACAACCCGTATTCGCTTCCTGCGAAAACTTTCCCCTGATGAACCACGAGGCGTGTCAGGCGTTCTGAGACTATACCCTGATCCTTTTTGTATGATATCCAGCGGTTCGATCCTTCATTGTAAAACGAAAGCCCTCCTGTGGTGGCAATGCAGGTCCAGCCCTTCCATACAGCTATGTCATTGACCCAGTTGCCGGCCAGCAGAGAATTGCCCTCAACCTCAATGTCTACCCACTCGCCACCGCGACTTTCCAGTTCCCTGTGCTTGGCGGTATAGGTGTTCCATGTGGAATTTTCGTGGGTAAACACATTAACGCCTCCGCTGGAAGCGATGATCTTCCGCTCCCCATCGATCAGCACACGGTTGACGATGTTTCCACCCAGGCTTGAATTTCCCGGCATTACACTGATACTTCCGTCTGCACTTGGTCTCTTGTGCTTTCCGTAGAAAACTCTGATATCTCCGCTGAATTTCACTAATCCGTCGCCTGTGCCGAACCACAAAGTTCCGTCTTTATCCTCGGCGATGGATAGTATTCTGAGAAGATTCTGACCCAGATTATCATCGCGGTCAGCGATAGACAAAGAGCTGTTTTCCTTATCAATAGAACCCCATTGGCCATGCTGGAAGGTCACAATGCCAAAATCCGTGCCCGCGTAGAGCATTCCCCTGGAGGAAGACCAGTGCACACAATTGACGCGCCCGGTCTGACGAATTTTGAATTCCATCCGGTTATCCCAAATCACCAGTTCCTCGTCAGTTCCGATGTATAAAGTACTGCCTCCGTTCGACCCGATACAGTTGATCCTGGCAGAGGTGAGCCGTTCATTGTATCCACCGTCAAGAGGCGCAATCACGCCGTCTTTCAATGTGTAAATTCCATTAGTCGTCCCGATCCAGAGGGTGCCATCCGGGTCGCTGAACAGGCAGAGCACATGGTTTTCCGCCAGGCCGCTGTTACGGTTGAAATAGGATTTCAGCGGCTCAGCGGCTGTCTTTTCCGCTCCGGTTTGCCGGGCAGACTTTTCCGGTGAGCAGGCACTGATCAGAAAAATAAAAAAGAACACCTGCAGACAGAAGCGCTTCATCATACCCCCCATACTCAAAGAAAACCGTCGATGATCGCAGTTACGCCGACACCGTAAACACGGTCAAGTTCGAACGGGTTGGAATGCCTGTTGGGGATGTAAGCTTTGACTCGATATTTGCCGTGCGTGAGTCCCTCAAGAGTGAAAACTGCGCGCACTTCATTCACCAGTTCCTGGGGTCCTGAAACCTGGGCGGCACCGACTGCTGTCTTGTACCCCACGCTGAAAATAGGAACCACCTTGGTGGTGTCGCGGTTTTCTGCGCCATGGGTCAGGAGAAGGCTGTTGACGAAATCATTGATCGGTTCGGCAAGCTGCCTGACCAGTGCGGCTACTGCCGTTGCCTTTAGCGTATCCTGGACAATGTCGCCCCAGTTGATCTTCTTGGCCCACGCCTCCCGGACCGGATCAACCAGCAGCATAACAGCCAGAAGAAAACATATGGCTTTCAGTTTCATCCAAACCTCCTTGATCGCTGAAACCGGGCCGCATGATTCACGGCCTCAACGGCTGCCAGCAGTTTACTCAATGCTGCATTAAGATTCAATAAAAGCAGGAAAAATGTCTCTTGGAATTTTTATATGCTACAATTTATTAAACTTTCAGGAGGCGCCATGCCTGTACCAGGATCTCTGCATCACATTGAACTTTATGTGTCAGACCTTTCCCGCTCCAGCGAATTCTATTCCTGGTTTCTGGGGTTCTTCGGGTACCGCGAGTTTCAGAAGTGGGACTCAGGAATCAGCTTCAAGCTTGACGACACATATATCGTTCTTGTGCAGACCGAAACACGCTTTCTGGATCCAGCTTATCACCGCTGCCGCACAGGCCTCAATCACTTATCCTTTCATGCGCGTTCCAGATCCCATGTGGACGAACTCACTGCACTCCTTGACAAGAAAGGCGTCACCATTCTTTACCGGGACCGCCATCCATTTGCCGGCGGGGCCGGATACTACGCCGTATTCTTCGAAGACCCTGACCGCATCAAGCTGGAAGTAACCGCTGAGTGAGTCTCCACACCACCCTGATTCTAGAGCTGACCAATTTCTGCGACCTGAACTGTATCATGTGCGCTTTGCCCGGCATGCGCCGCAAGCGCGGATTCATGAATTCAAAACTGCTCGGCAAAATCCTCGCTGACCTGAAAAATGCGAACCTGAAATTCAACATGCTCCTGCCCTTCTGGAGTGGAGAATCGACTCTTCATCCTCAGTTTCCCGAACTGCTTTCCATGATCCTGACTGCCAATTATGATCGCTCGATCGCTGACGGGCTCGGCTTAGACACCAATCTCAATTCCTGGACACCGGAAACCATTGATCTGCTGCTCTCATCCGGACAGTTCGTGGTGCTGCATTTTTCGCTCGATGCCGCCAGAGCCGGCACCTATGCCCGCATCCGCCGGTGCGGAAACTATGAAACAGCCGTTGCCTGCGCCCGCCTTTTTCTGCGCCGTAGAAAAGCCCTTGGCATGCGTTTTCCCCACTTTGTCTTTCAGTTCATCGTGATGGAGGAAAACCAGGATGAAGCTGCGGAATTCGCAAATGTCTGGCAGAAGGAGCTGAAAGTTGCGGGCTGCGAGCCGGCAGCACTGAACTATTTTTACGACCAGCCGGCCCCGATTACAGGAGATACAATTTTTATCCGCCGCTGTGACGCCCCGTGCGGAGAAACCGTCCGGCAGCTCAGGCTGGAAGAATTGCACACAACTGTCGTTAAGAGACTGATTCCCCTCGATCAAACTGAAAGCACCAGGCTGCTTCGCACAAATGAATTCCGTCCTGATGGGTCAGGAACTGACACTCTCCATCCGGGGCGATCGCGCCAGGTGTGCTCCGGACCGTTCACACACATAGCCGTGCGCTTCGATGGATCAGTCACTCTCTGCTGCCAGGATACTGAGGCTGAATTATGTGTAGGAAACGCCTCTGAAGAAAGCCTTGCCGCCATCTGGCAGGGACCAAAGGCGGAAAATCTGCGTCAGCGCCTCAGGTCAGGAGATTATCCGGACCGCTGCCGCAACTGTTTCAATCAGGTTTATCCATAATAAGTGAATTTTCCGTCCTGCTCAGCTTTGCTTTCAGGCGTTGAACCAGATAAAATTGTATGGATTCAGGCAGTGCACGGCCAACCCGGACGCGATTAGCTCAATCAGGGAAGAAATCATGAAACCCTTGACTTCAATAAAATCCTGTCTGCGCAACCTGTCGGAACTTGTCCGCCAGATTTCATCCATGCGCCGCAAATGTGACGATTCCATTTTCGGCATCTTAGTCCCTTCTGATCACAGCACACTTTATCATGTCAACACCGGTCCGGATTCTTCCCTGACCATCGAATCCACTGTTGCTGACTTTCTCCCTGAAAACATGGACTGGATATTTAACGGATTCCTTGGGCCGGATACTGCCGCGCCTTTGTTTCTTCCTGCCCTGCGCCTGACCATCAGGGTGGAAAGCCGAAATTTTGACCGCAACTGGGTGGAACTGATCAGAAACTCATATCCTCAGCCAGTGCGGATGTCCGGCAACTCTTCCTTCGGTTTTTTCCTGCGTTCATCCGGCGAAGGTGGTTTCTTCCGACTGGTCATCACAGATAAGTCAGGCAATGAGGCGGCTGCAGAGGTGTCCAGGCCCCTTTCTGGAAACAGATGGCATTTCGTAACTGTGAGCAAAACCGATTTCCGTCCCAGGCCATGGTGCCGAAGAGTGTCTAACTTTGATTTCAGTTCTGTGACAGGATTCAGAATCGGATTTTCCCTCCCTGCTGAAGCCGTCACCCCGCTTGAGACAGTCGTAAATTTCGCACCTGGATGCCCGGTACGCGGGTCATGGTTCAATCTTCTGAAAGAATTACCCGAAATCCACGAAGGAAATCTGGGAAGATTTTTCTGGTATGGTGCCGGACCTGACTCTTCGCTCACTATCCAGCCGGGATTACTCACTGACGGGGAAAGTTACGGAGCCGTGCGTCTGCGCTACAGCATTAACAGCCGTGACAGCGGGAAAAACTGGATCGTTTTGCGAAGGCAGGATTACACCACACCGGTAAAATTCATAGAAAATGGCGTGCTGTTGTGGCTGAAGTCAGACGGACAGGGGGGAGAAATCCGGCTTGATCTCGAAGACACTGAAGGGAAAGTCTTTTCTCACACATTTAGTGAGGTCCTTCGCTCTGCCTGCTGGCATTGCCTGCGAATTCCATTCCAGAGTTTCTCCCCACCAGCCCCGAAAAACATGAAATCTTTCCAGATTTACATTGGGCTGGACTGGCAGTCCCCTCCAGCAGAAGGAGAAGTTATCCTCAGTGATTTTTCACGCCAGACCCCTTATATTCGTTCCGCGCCTCTGAGGGAAAAACTGCCATCATTTCTGCGCTGCTTTCGGGATTTTCTTTACGAATTTCAGGCCTGGCACTCAAAAAGATATAAATATTTCCCTTTCACTGACGATCAACCCGGCAGGGGCGAGGATCATAACTTTTTTCATTCCCGTCACGGAATGGATGCTGAGGCTTCCTTTACCTATCTTCCGTCCTGCCCTGGAGAAGATGAAACTGGTTTCCTGCGGCGAAAACTGCTGTCTTCGTTCATACAGTTCAACCGTTTTTACCCGGCCTTCTCACTGAAATTCACCGTCCGGAGCCGTGACTGGGCTGCCAACTGGTGTGAACTGACGCATGATTTTCCTGAATCCCCCGCTGAATTCAGCGGGAACACACGCATGGCGCTGCTGATCAGAGCCCATTCCCCGGGAGGAATACTGCGCCTGATCATCACTGACCGCTCAGGCGGAGAATGGTTCGCCTCACATGCATGGAGCCTCTGTGATGGCCACTGGCACATCATGTTTCTTCGGCCGGATGACTTCCGCCCGTTCAAATGGGGGAAAAAACCTGATTCTGAACGCCCGGGGAAGATCGTGTCCTACCGTTTTGCTTACAGCAGCAGCCGTCATTGTCCTCTTCCGCACACAGCGATTATTTCAGTTATTCCGCTTTCAGCCTCGTCAGCGAGACTCTACAGCCTTATGTCTGAGTTGTCTGAGGTCAACAGCGCCACCATGCTGGATTTTTTTTGGTTCGGAGTTGAGGGAAAAGGAGAATTGTCCGCAGTCCCTGGTCAGTCTTCCGCTGACAGCGTCAGCGGAGGTCTTGGATTAAACTGGAAAGCTCTGGACAATTCTCCGGTGGCTTTTTTACTCAGACGCCTTCCAATGACACCGCCTTTGGATTTGAGCTCTTACTCCGGTGTGGACTTCTGGATTAAATCCACCGGTCCGCCGGGAGACATCACTGTAACCCTGGAAGACGGCCAGGGTCGCCAGATAACCTGGAAAGACAGAGATTCACTTGGAAAATCTCATTGGCATCACTCTGTTCTTCATTTCGCGTCACTCAAGCAGCGCTGCAATAATGTCCGCGAATTTTCAATCGTACTGGAACCGAATCCAGGCAATAGAGTCAATGGCACAGCGCTTTTTCATCATATGCGCACTCAAGCCTTGTCTTCACCGATAAGATCTTCGGAACTTTTCTACAACCTGTTCGATGACCTGCGCTCAGACAGCCTGGAAAGCCTTGGCGAGCTCTTCTGGTGGGGTGCCGGCATAGACTCTGCCATGGACCTTCATCCGTCAGCCGTTGATTCTCAAGGTATCGCACACTCGCTCCGTCTTGATTACACCATCAGAAGCGAGGACTGCGAAAAGAACTGGATCGTCCTTCGTCACCATGATTTCAGTCCTCCCATGAACCTGGGCCACCTTGAAGGTACATCCATCTGGGTCAAAGGGGACGGACAGGGTGGACATCTGCGGTTCAAACTCAGGGACTCATCAGGCAGGGAGATTTTTTTCGCGGACAAACGCTCTCTCGCTGATGTTAAGTGGAAACACCTGAAAATCCCCTTCCAGAGTTTTACTGAACCGACAGACGGGCAGTTCGATGTTACAGCTGTTTCAGGATTCGAGATCTACCTGGGACTGGACTGGAAAAAGCCCCCTGTCAGCGGCACGGTTTTTTTCAATGACTTCCGCAAACATTCCACCACTGATGCCTCTCCTGCTGGAAAAGACTTTCAGGCTTTTCACTCAGGCATTGTCCGAGACCGCTTCCAGAGTGCGTCCCACCGTTTCGTGGAAGACGCATTGAGCAGGGGTCGCTTAGTGACTTTCGCCGATAAGATTCTTCCGTACACGGAATATCAGTCTTTACTGGCTCTAAAGTATTCAGGAAAAATTCCCAGTGCCTCATTTGTTCAATTTTCCGAAAAAGACCTGATCATCATGGAGTCCAAAAAACGCAACATCTGGGGGCTGGACAAGGTGGCCCTGTTTGTGGAACCCACTAATCTCTGCAATTTGCAGTGCATTATGTGCAATCATGGCGATCACAGCTTTCAACGACCGCTGGGGGTCATGAAATACGGTGAATTCAAGAAGATTATCGATGAGATATGTTCCATGAAACTGAATCTCTGGGAATTCGCTCCGTACTGGCTGGGAGAATCCTTTGTGCATCCTCAGATCATCGATTTCCTGCGCCTCTCCAGTGAGGCCGCTTCCAGGCCGGGATCGTTCAGACATTTCAACATCCACACCAACGGAGTGATGCTGGAGGAACGCCACCTGTCCGCTATCCTGGAATCAAGACTCTCGTCAATCCTGTTTTCTGTTGACGCCTGCCACAGAGAAACTTATGACAAGATCCGTATCGGCGGTGATTTCGACCGGCTGGTGCGCAACATCAGATGGCTGATTGCAGAGCGCCGGCGTAGATGCCAGCGGCACCCCAGTATCATTGTGCAGATGATCGTCATGGACGAGAATGCCGGCGAAATAAGCGAATTCTGCGATTTCTGGCGTAATGAAGGCCTTGAAAAACTGATTTACGCCGGCAGGAGCGAGGACAATCCTTTTTTTTCAGAAGCTGGGAGGCAGATGCTTTTCCCGCAGGTGGTGGAGGATTCGGTTTTTGTCAAAGCTTTGGAACCCAACGCTTTAACCAAGCATCAGACCCATCGTGAAATTGGTCAGGTTCTCGATCCAGGCAGACGCAGGCCCTGCGGCTCGCTCTGGCGCATGATGTCCGTGGCCTGGGACGGCACAGCCACAGCGTGTTGTCGCGATGATCAACAGAAAATGCCCATCGGCAATGTGCTTTCAACTTCTCTGTCCGATGTCTGGTACGGGGAACCGCTGCGCAGGCAGCGGCTCGGGCAGATCACAGGAGACTTCTCCGCCACACCCAAGTGTGTGGACTGCGTTAACTGGGTAAAATACCCGCTCTCAGAAGTGGAAATTGCCGATTACCTGCACTCAATCGGGGAAGATCATTTGCTCGATTCATACAGAAAAAGGATGCATGGTCATGGGTCGTGACACATCTTCATCCGGTTTTTCCCCTCCCCTTTTCCCTGGAAGTATCCTGGCACTGGAGCTGACTGATTTCTGCAACTGCAACTGCATCATGTGCACCCAGTCAGTCAGCCGCAAGATACACAAACGCGGCAAAGGATTCATGTCATCCGATCTCTTAGATTCGATTCTGAAAAGCATCGCCGATTCCGGAGCACGCTTTGACAAGCTTCTCCCCTTTGGTCTGGGCGAAAGCCTTCTGCACCCGGCTTTCCCTGAACTGATACGCAGGTTGCTGGATTTCAATTCTGATCGGAGTTTTTTCTCATCTATTGATCTGCACACTAATGCCACACTACTCAATGAAGCAGCCCGCGCCGCTCTGCTCAACAACCATTCAGTGCCTGATACTGTCAGCTTTTCTCTTGACGCGATCAAGCCTGAAACTTACTGGCGCATCAGGCGCAACCGCCAGCTCGAATCAGCTTACAATAATGTCAAATCATTTATCGATCACAGGGAGTCTTCCGGCAAGTCCCTTCCGCGCTGCCTGATCCAGTTCATAGTCATGGATGAAAACAAAGATGAAGCGCGTGAATTTCTCGAATACTGGTCAGATTTTTTCCGAACCAGATCACTGAAATTCCAGGTCAATTATGACTGGTTCCCGCCAATGGAAAGCGATACGATTTTCTTCAAGCGCCTGAATCCATTCCACAACGAGGAAATGGCAGATGCCGAAGAGCTGCATCGCTCAGTCGCAGACGGGTTGGGCCTGATAAATTCATCTCAGTCCGACAGAATTATCTCTTCGCAGGAGTTCCTGGATCTGGCCAGACCTGAAGCCAGACGGCCCTGCGCTGGACCGTTCAAGTACTTGAGTGTGTCATGGGACGGTGAACTGACTGTCTGCTGTATTGACACCAGCCGCGAATTGAGCCTCGGAAACCTTAAGCAAACTGAACTTTTTGAGCTCTGGAACGGTGACAAAAACCACGCTTTCCGCATGGCGCATATACTGGGGGATCTGGCTCCCATGCCTAAGTGCCTGAATTGCCACAATCTGGACTCTCCACCATTAAGCGATCAAGAAGTGACCACCTGGATGAGACAGAATGGTCAGGCCGAACTGATCGGACGCTATCTGGAAAGGATCGGCAAGTAATGTGGGACCGCAGTTTTCTGGATCAATATTTTCTGATCGAGGCCACGGATTTCTGCAATCTGAATTGCATCATGTGCTCTCACGAGAATATTCCAGGTCCTCATTCCAGGCCCAAGGGGTTCATGGACCCGGATCTTTTTCGCAAAATTGCCAATGATCTCCCTGAGAAAAGTGTGGCAGCGGGTTACAAGCTCTTCTGGCTGGGCGAGCCATTCATCAATCCTGATTTTCCGGAAATGCTCGCTCATCTTCAGAGACTTCTGCATGGGAGACCGGAATATATCGATATTCACACCAACGGACATTTTCTGACACCTGAGATACGGAAACTGCTGCTCGACTCAGGGGGCAAGATTCCTCGCCTGACTCTGTCCTTAGACGCTGTAAGGCCGGAAACATACAGAAATATCAGGCGCAATGGGAACCTTTCGCAGGTGACCGACAATGTTCTGTCGTTTCTTTACGAGCGCAGCCAGTCCGGAAAAGCTTTCCCGACCCTGATTCTGCAGTTCATCATCATGGAAGAGAATGCCGATGAGGCCGGGGAATTCCTGTCTTTCTGGCGCGAAAAGATCACTGCTTCCACCTCTGGGACTGGAAGCGGGCTGTCCGCTCTCCTGCGCGGATTCCTGACTGAGCGCGCCAGTGATGTTGTGTGGTTCAAGCGCATCGATGTGCCGGCCTGCAAAAGAGAACGCGCTGAAATCGTCTATGCCGAAACAGTAAGAAAGCACGGGCTGCGTCCTGAAAAGAGTCCGGACCTGGAAGTGATCGTGTCTCTGGACAACCTCTGGGACGGAGCGCAGGTGCCGGACACTCCTGTTCCACCGGGCGCACCGGCTCTCAGGACTGCCCCAAGAAGACCCTGCTCGGCCCTGTTCAAGACCCCGTGCATCATG
>JAQTRI010000446.1 GCA_028711905.1 Candidatus Wallbacteria bacterium
TCTTGTCATACCACATGTATTCCACATCCGGGTTACCATTCCAGTAATATGTCGTGTCCGTTCCTGCTCTGCAGGCGTATTCGCACTCCGCTTCAGTGGGCAGCCGGAATTTTCTGCCGAACTTTTCGCTTAATTTCACTGTAAAAGCCTGGCATTCATCCCACGACACCTGCTCTACAGGCCTGCTGTCACCCCTGAATTTACTCGGGTTAAATCCCATTACAGAATGCCACTGGGCCTGGGTGATTTCGTATTTACTCAGGTAGAAGCCTTTCGTGATTGTCACTTTATGCTGTGGATGTTCTCTCTCCTCACCCTGTCCATAAACTGAACCCATCTGGAATTCGCCCGGTCTGATAAAAACCATTTCCAGTTTCGCGCCGGCAGCCAGGTCAATCACCAGATTTTTCTCATCCTGTTGGGTGATACTTTTACTCAGGGCTCCGTCAGACTCGCCCTGTTGCGGCTGCATCACATTAAAGGCAGCTGCGACCCGGCTCATTCCGTCATCGATGTTGACCTGAGAAAATTTATCCTTGTAAATCGCCGGAATAAACAGATCAAGTTCCAGCTTCACACCCACTGATTCTGTTTCCAGCACACCTTTCAGGACATCGTTGTTCTTCTTTTTCACAATCGCAGTGACATTATCCCCACCCTGCATTTCAAGGGAACTGATTTCTCCGAATGAAACCGGTACACGACCGTAGTCGGTTACGATCACAATTTCGGTCGTGTCCGGCAATCCTGTAAGAAGATCGCCGTTAGCCATCAGGAACAGATCAGTTTTTTTGTCCTTCAGATAGCTTTTTTCAGCTTCGTTGATCTTGAAGAGGATGTATTTGATCTTTTCCTTTCTCACCGGAATTACAGTGTTCGATGTACTGATCCTGAAGTTGATCACCTGGTCCCTGATAATACCTGTGAAACGGTTGAAATTGACTGTCGCAAGCGATTCGGTGTTGGCCCTGGAGCCTTCGAATGAAACGCCTGCGCATTTTCTCAGCGGCACCGTCATTTCGCCGTATGGCGTGGTGATGGAAAGCGACTGATTCAGCACTTCGCCGCGCAGAACATCATTGTTGCGTAAGTAAATCACATCCTCAGTGGCGGAGCGCGTTTGCTGATAAACCGTCTTCAACTGTTCATAAGTCCCGGATGCCCATAAATCTCCATTACAGAGTGATACCATCAATACCAGATGCAGAAATAAAAGTCTCAAAAACATAATACCTCCTTACATGATAGTTGACCAAACACCAAAACTTGTTTCTGCCAAAACATCATTTGGCAACATGATAACAGAAAGCTGGAGAGGAAAAAAAATGACCCGAACGAAAAAAGCCCGTTTTCCTTTCCCGGCCCTGCTGAGCAGATCAACAGGAACGACATACGGGCGGTAGTTGTTGAAATTTCCGCTGATTCACAGTATGATTTGCATAGGGAGGCTAAATGATGGAGAAGTTCAATGCGATTTTCCAGCAGGACGGAAAATGGTGGATCGGTTTTGTCGAAGAGCTGCCCGGAGCCAACGGCCAGGGCCGAACCATGGAAGAAGCCCGTGAAAGCCTTAAAGAAGCCATCCAGCTGATTCTCGAAGCCAACCGCGAACTTTCGGAACGCGAGATTGCCGGAAAAAACGTTGTCCGCGAAGTTTTACTGGTACCTGCCGGTTGAAAAGATCCGCTCTGCTCAAAATCCTGAAATCCCATGATTGCCAGCTGTTCCGTGAGGGCAGCCGCCATTCGATTTACTGGAATCCCTCAAACCGCAAAACAACTGCCGTCCCACGGCATACAGAGATTTCAGATAAGCTGGTTTTGAAGATATACAAGGATCTGGCTTTAGATGTCTGTCGAAAATGAGCAGCTGAAAAAGGCCCGCTTGTTGCATTATTGCATCAGGCCGGCCTGACCGTCATCGGAGCTGTCATTCAGCTGCTGCGGCACTTCGCCTGACAGTCGCGAAACCGATGCGAGTCATCGCCAATCACAGCGTCGGAACAAGTCTTATCCGTTTATTACCCGGAGCATGATTCATTGTACTTCAGTCCCTTCTGCGCAAACACATGCGGCATGACATGCTGTCCAATGAATCATGCACGGATTAATAACCTTGACTGGATCAGCCCGCCAAGGTAGCATTGAAACAGTCTTTCGAGGTGAGCCGTGAAGATTAAAGTCGTTATTCATTCTGCTGAAGAGGGTGGTTTCTGGGCCGAAGTACCGGCTATTCCAGGCTGCTGCACCCAAGGGGACACCTGGGAAGAACTGATCGGGAACATCTATGAGGCGGTCGAAGCCTGCCTGAGTGTCGATGTCGGCGAAACAGATCAGCAGCCTATAATTTAAGCCTTCACATCAATATTACCGCCGATGCCGGCAGCCTGATAAACCTCTTTCGCTCCATCTTCCTGCTCAGGAGCGCTCTGGATCTGATTCAGGACCTGTCCCATGTTCTGATCAGCCTGTTTCACAGCGCCGACCTGTGCGCTGAACGCAGTTTTTCCCACAGCCGAAGCCATAATGTCGTCCATGACCATTTTGTTCCTCCTTAAACTACCGTGCTGGTTTCGGGCAGCCACAGAGGGCTGCCCCTACATCAGGAACGCTCACAATCATTCTATAGCACACCCTAACTGTCAAATTCAAGGCACTGTCCGGGGCAGGTCGCTGACCCGCCCGCATTGTAACAATTGTTTTGCAAGTTTTTTACTTCATTTCCGCCGGTTTTTTGCGGATAATTCCTTCATGAGATGCTCTTTTCACAAGGAGGACAAGATCATGAAAAAGCTATTCCCCTGCCTGCTGCTTTTGATGTTCGTACTATGCAGCTTTCAGGCCTCTGCCAATGACATCACAGCCAGAGAAGTGGCAGAGGTCCTGTCAATGTTCGGGCTGGAAAAACAGCCGGAGTTCTGTACTAAGGGTCAGGCCAGGCTGCAGATCATCCTGGATGAACCGGATTTCGCGATCATCCAGACCGCCGCCGGTTTCTACCAGAGCCTGCCGGAAAACATCAAGCAGTTTCTGAAACCCCTGCTGGCAGAAGCGGCCCGCATTCTGCGTGAAGCCGCCAAACTGGGAATCATCGCTTCAGAATCTGTGGAGCGCATTATCGCCATGTTCGAGGGGAACAGCCCTGACCCGGCCCCAGATCCTGAGCCGCAGCCGAACCCTGCTCCCCAACCGGACCCGGCTCCACAGCCTGACCCCGCTCCGCAGCCACAGCCAGAGCCGACACCAGGGCCGG
>JAQTRI010000056.1 GCA_028711905.1 Candidatus Wallbacteria bacterium
AATCTGTATTCCATCACAGGCAATTCGACTTTTCTGATCGCATCTTCAAGGGTCAAGGTGATGGAATGCATGGATGAAGTGCTGGTGCTGGACAAGGGGCGTATAGTCGGTTGCGGCAGGCACGATGAACTGAGGCAGGTCTCAGGTTTGTACCGAGAAATCTGCGAGCTGCAGAAATTGCGCGAGGAGCTGCAGGTTTATGGAATTTGAAGAACTGAATGAACGCCGGGTGGATCTGAGCGAAGACTGGAAGCTCCTGTTCTTCTTCGTTCCCTATCTTAAACCCTATGTTAAAACCATCATGCTGGCGTTTTTATTCCTGATCATGACAACAGTGGCGGAACTGGCGTTCCCATACCTGTCCCGAACCGCCATTGATGGGTACATTGCCCACAGACCGGTAAAAAAAGGCTCAGTTGAAAGTGCGGAAGTGGTGATCCTGCCGACAAGTGCGCTGGCGAAAAAACGCCTGATGGAGGCTGGAGCGGAGTTTACTGTTTCCGGCGACAGCCTGGCAGTGAATTCTGAGGATTACCGGAAGCTGCCTCCTGAGATTATCGAAAGGATCCGAAAGGATGATCTGGAGGGAATATACCGACTTTTCCTTCTCTATCTTTTTTTCTTTATCGTCAATTTTTTGTCCAACTCACTGCAGATATTGACCACAGGCATTATCTCCCAGGGTATTGTTTTTGATATCAGGCGGGATGCATTCCGTAAAATGATGCAGATGCGCATCGGGTTTTTCCTGCGGCACCCGGTCGGCCGCCTTGTGACAAGGGTTACCAATGATGTGGAGGCAGTGCAGGAAATGTTCAGTGCTGTAGGGTTTCATTTTTTCAAGGACCTGATCATGATGGCAGGTATCATGATAGTGATGTTTCACCTGAATTTCCGCCTGACACTGCTGGCTTTGGTGTTTTTTCCCCTGCTCCTGTCTTTTACCGGGGTGTTCGCTGAGGAATGGCGGAAACTCTACCGCAAGACCAGATCGCATTTGTCGGGCATCAACTCTTTTCTGGCCGAGCACATTTCGCTTTCCTGCCTGATCAAGATTTTCCGGCGCGAAGATTTTGTCCTGGAGAATTACATTACCAGGAGTACTGATCTTTATGATGCCAATTTCGCGGTGCGCAAATCCAATGCCTTGTTCGGTCCAGGCATAAGGTTTATCCAGGACCTGACAGTTTCGGTGGTTCTGGTTTACGGCGGCAGCCTGATTCTGGGACAGCGCTTGAGCATTGGATCGCTTGTTGCATACACTTCATACATTGCCATGCTCTTTTCTCCTGTCAGCGACCTGGCGGAAAAGTTCAATATTGTGCAGTCTTCTTTCGCTGCCATGGAAAAGATTCACGCTATCCTTACTTCGGACGAAATGGTGCCTGATCATCCGGTCAAAGCGCTTGGATCAAACGCGAAAGGATCCATTGAGTTCCGCAATGTACATTTCCGATATGACAGAGAATGGGTGCTGCAGGATGTCAGCTTTACCATCAAACCCGGTGAAAAAGTGGCTATCGTCGGATACACAGGTGCCGGGAAAACCACCATCATCAACATTCTGCTGCGCTTTTTCGATTACCAGTCAGGCCAGGTATTTCTTGATGGCATAGAATTGAAGGATCTGCCCCTTGATGAGCTGCGAAGCCAGTTCGCACTTGTGCAGCAAGATATTACGGCTTTCTCCGACACGATCAGGGAAAATGTGGCTTTTGACGAAGCCTCTGACGATGAGGTCATGAAGGCTCTCAACGCTGTGGAACTGAGTGACATGGTAGAGCGGCAGACCGGCCATCTGGATAAAATTCTGGCTGAGGATGGAGGTGACATCTCTGTTGGAGAGCGCCAGCTTCTTACTTTTGCCCGGGCGGTTTATCGCAATGCTTCTGTTCTGGTATTGGACGAGGCCACCAGCAGTATTGACAGCAGGACCGAATCCAGAATCCAGAAGTTCCTGTTCGAGACCCTGGCCGGAAAAACTGCAATCATCATAGCGCACAGGCTTGCCACCATCAGGAGTGTGGATCGCATTATTGTGCTGCATAACGGGCATAAGGTCGAGGAAGGTACTCACGATGAACTGCTGGCGTTGCAGGGAGTGTATTACAGGCTGTATCGGTTGCAGTTTACCAGATAGCCGTGCGAACATAGTGAGGTAATGGGTAATAGGTTATAGGTGATAGGTTGTAGGCAGGGGCCCCTGAACTGTCACATCGGCTGTGCCGATTAACAGTCAGGGTAATTATTCGCCCGGATTAATTGTAGAGACGCGCTATAGCGCGTCTTTCCCAGGGAATCTGCTGAGGGTAACGCGGGAAATCGGCAATACAGGTAATGGGTAATGGGTAATAGGTGATGGGTGATGGGAATGGATGTGTATTGTTGAATTGCAGCAACCCTTGTTTTTGTTTTTCATTCAAAATTCAAAATTTAAAATTCAAAATTGCCATTCTTGAGCTGCGCTCATGAATATCCTCGTTATCCGCTACAGTGCCCTTGGTGACGCGGTACTGGCTTATCCGGTGCTGGATTTCCTGGTCCTAAGCGGCAACAGGGTCGCGTTTCTCTGTCCTCCGGGCGCTGCGAAAATTTTGGAGAATCCCGGGATCGAGTATATCGATTTTTCGCGTAACACAGGCGTATTTCGCCGGCTCAGCCTGTTGTGGTGCCTGCGGAAAAATCGATTTGACCTTGTCATTGATCTGCAGAACAATCGATTCAGCCGCAGGTGGCGAAGTTTTCTCGGTCGCGATTGCCTGTCTGTAAAAGACGATCCTTCCTCCCACGCTTTAGAGTGTTACGCATCAGCTGTGAAAGAAATGTTTCCGGTTTTCAGGCTGCAGGCTACATACTGCCTGCCGTGCATCGGAAAGCTTCCACCCGGCTTGCCTGAGCGCTATGCATGCCTGTTTTTTTCCGCATCAACGCGCTGGAAGAGTAAGATGCCATCTGCACAACTGGGGAGAAAAATAGCGCAGCACCTTATGGAAAAAGGGGTTGTGCCCGTGTTGATCGGCGGACCTGAAGACAGGCGTGCGCATGCCGGAATGAACCTGCCTGATGCTGTTGATCTCACAGGTTCCCTGAACCTGACTGAATTGAAATCCGTGCTGGCAGGGTCTGAACTGGTGGTGAGCACAGACAGTTTCCCAATGCATCTTGCCGCTTTCTGCAATGGCAGAGTACTTGGCCTTTTTGGACCGACAGACCAGAAACGCTGTGGCCCGTGGTCAGAGAAGGCGGCTGTTGTATGCAGGGACCTGCCGTGCCGGCCGTGCTACAGAAGCAAGTGCCGGAAAAACATCTGCATGGAACTGGATTGGGAGAATGTGCGGGAAGCTATGGGAAGGGTAATTGGTAATTGGTGATCGGTAATTGGTAATGGGAATGATGAATCCCGGTGTAGAGACGCGCCATGGCGCGTCTTGTTCCAGGGAATCCACTGAGGGTAACGCGGGGAATCAGGTAATTGGTGATGGGTGATGGGTAGACTATCCGGCTGACCATCATATAATCTTAGACAACTGACTGTTGAACGCATATAATATGACTCAAATGCAAGTCTTTTTTTAAGGAGCGGCCTGTGTCTAAAAATAAAAAAAAGCTCGGAGATATCTTAGTAGATGCTCAGTTGATCACCCATTCGGAATTGCAGAAGGCCCTGACCATTTCCCGCGAAAGCAATGCCAGGCTTGGCAAAGTTCTGGTAGAGCTGGGGTTTGTCACAGACGATCAGATCACGGAATTTCTCGGGGAGCAGTTCGGGTTTCCGTTCATGAAGCTTTCCAATGTGATAGTTGATCCTGAAGCCATCAATCTGATTCCCAAGAATCTGGTGACCAAGCATAAGGCCCTTCCTCTTTTCCGCAACGAGGAAAAACTGACAGTGGCTATTTCCGATCCGTTGAACATTTTTGCCATTGATGATTACGAAGCCCATACAGGGCTGCAGGTGTCTTTAGTTCTTTCAGCAGCCTCGGAAATTGATGGGAACATCGACAAATAGTACGGATTTAAGGGAACAGCCAGAGAACTCATCCGCTATTACTCGGGTTCTGCCGGAGCCCAGAAAGAGCGTGAAGATATTGTGGATCATGAACTGCAGGAATTGAGGCGCCAGTCTTCGGATACCCCTGTGGTCAAGTTTGTCAATGTGATTTTGAAAGAAGCCATCGATAACCGCGCCAGTGACATCCATCTCGACTGCCTGGAAGAAGGGCTTTGCGTCCGCTTCCGCATTGACGGGGTGCTGTTTGAGAAGATGAAACCACCTGCTGAGATGCAGAAAGCCATCATATCAAGGGTCAAGATTCTGTCCAGCCTTGATATCGGCAATACCAGGGTATTTCAGGACGGTCGCTTCCAGATGCGCATGGAGGAGCGGCAGGTCGATTTCCGCGTTTCAGTGGTTCCGGGAGTCTATGGGGAGAACATTGTTATCCGTATCCTGGACAAGGGCGGTCGCTTTATCGAACTGGACAAGCTTGGCTTCAGCGATAGCCTCTTATCTGTGTTTCAGAAAACAGCTGCAGCCAGCCAGGGGTTGAGTCTTGTGACAGGGCCGACAGGCAGCGGCAAGACATCAACCCTTTACGCGGTATTGCGTCTCATCAACGCCAAGGAAAAAAAGGTCATAACCCTTGAAGATCCGGTGGAATACAAGTTGCCTTATCTGACGCAGATTCAGGTCGACCGCAAGGCGGATGTGGATTTCGGCAATGGACTGCGTGCTATTCTCAGGCATGACCCGGATGTGCTTCTGGTCGGTGAAATGCGCGATGAGGAAACCGCTCACCTGGGTATCGGAGCAGCCATGACCGGACATCTGGTGCTTTCGACCCTGCACACCAATGATGCGGTTTCATCGCTTTCCCGCCTGCTGTCACTGGGAGTGAAAATGGAGCAGCTCGTCTCTTCGCTGCGTTTGATTGTGGCTCAAAGACTTGTGCGCTGTCTCTGTCCATACTGCAAAAAGGAAGGACCGGCAGATGCTGAAACAAAAGAAACCACAGGTCTTTCAAAGGTGTTCCTGCCTGCCGGGTGCCCCAGATGCAATCATGCCGGATACCTTGGCCGTACGGCTATCAGTGAGCATATCTGGTTCGACATGGAACTGAAAAAAAAGCTGCCTGAACTTTCCGATCAGCAGAAGCTGCGCTCCCACCTGGAAACCTTGGGATTCCACTCTTTAGCCATGGACGGCCTGGAAAAGGTCAGAAGCGGCCTCACAACCATGACGGAAATCAGGAAAGTGATCTGGGAAGATTAATATGGCAGAATTCAAATATACCTATCTTGACGATACCATGCATGAAGTGACAGGCGTAATGGAGGCTGAGAATCTTCAGGAAACCGCTGCTATTCTCAAGAGTTTCGGCTATAAGGTGCTCAGTGTCAATCCTGTCAGGCAAAATGTGCTTGATTTTGATGTGTCTGAATTCCTGTTCGGAATTCCACGAGTGGATGTCATCACCTTTACGATTCAGGTGGCGACCATGCTCGAGGCGGGTCTTACGATTCTGGCCGCTCTGGATGTGCTGATGGAGCAGGCCACGAGCCCTGGGATGAAAGTGGTGATCCGTACATTGCGCAGGGATGTGGCTTCAGGCATGAAGTTCTCAGATGCTATTGCGCGCCATCCGCGCGTGTTCACGGACATGTTTATCAGCATGGTCAAAGTCGGTGAGGCGACAGGTCTCCTGGATCAGGTGCTTTCACGGATGGCGGATTTTTACGACCGCGAGGAAGAGCTCAAGTCCACAATCCGCTCGGCCTTAGCTTATCCGATGTTCCTTATGGCTGTGGCCTGTGGTGTGGTGTTTTTTCTGCTTTCCTTCGTGCTGCCGCGTTTCACCGACATTTTCAAGTCCTTCAATGTGGAACTTCCCAAGGTCACCAGGCTGCTGCTTGCAATCAGTTCCTTTTTCGGCGCATGGTGGAAGATTATTCTTCTGGCAGTTGTTTCTGCAGTGATTCTGATCTGGTACATAGGCAAGCATACTGCTTCCGGCAGGGCTTTTTTTCACAGGCTGATCCTGTGGCTGCCCCTGATTTCACCGGTTGTCATCAAGTCCTCGCTTGCGCGCTTCTGTCATACGCTGTCCACTTTGCTGCGCAGTGGCATTCCCATTATGCGCGGCTTAGAGATCACTTCGTCTGTTATCGGTAATGTGGTGTATGCCTCGCGCATTGATCTGGCGATCGAAAAGATCAATTCCGGCAACAAGCTGTCTGAAAGCATTAATGACAAAAGGCTGTTCCCACCCCTGGTAATGCGCATGATGGCAGTAGGGGAGAACACAGGGTCAACTGAAGCACTTCTTTTGAAAGTGCGCGATTATTTTGAACGCGATGTGCAGAAAAGTGTCAAGGCTATGGTTTCGGCTATTGAGCCTTTGATGATTTTTTTCCTGGCTATTGTGGTGGGATTCATTGTGCTGGCAGTGATGATGCCTCTGCTGGACATGTCGCGCCTGTACAAGGTCTGAGATTAGTGGTTTTGACCAGCCTGCTTGAATTTGGTGTGAGGCGGTAAAGCGGTAAATCGCTGACTTGATTTACCGGAAACCGAGTGATAAGTTGATAATCGAAGTTAAGGTACATACCGCTGAAGCGGCTTGAAAAAGGAATGAATATGCGTAAATACGCAAAACAAACGGAGGTGTCTATGAAGAGAAAGGGTTTCACACTGATGGAGCTGCTGATTGTCATCGCGATCATTGGTTTGATCGCCGCGATTGCAGCGCCGCGCATGGAAGGTACGATTTCCGACGCCAGAGGTGCTTTGTTCCAGGCCCATATCGGCGCGATTGCGACAGCTGTCGAGCAGTGGACAGCAGGCCATCAGGGATGGATTACAAAACCGGCTGCAGGCACTTTCACCGGTCCATCCAATGTGCCGACAGCCATAACTATCGCCGATCTGATCGGTAACCATTATCTGCAGACCGAAGCTCAGTATTATAAAGAGGACGATGGTGGCCAGGGCAAGCTTGAAATTGTTGTGATTGATGCCAACCCTCTTGCAAGTTTAGCCGGCGATGGGAACTGTGTGGTCGCGGCATCAACCGGTACGGTTGCTGAAAATGAAGCTAGGTTGCTTTACAAAACTTTCTATATTTATGCCACTAATTCAGCTTCAGACTATACTAAAACAGTATATATAGATGACGAGAGCGGTCTGTCCTTCTCGGCCACCCTCGGCACATGGATCGATCTTAAATCCCACTGATTATTCGCATGAAAATCATAAAAACGCCGGGTTACCCCCGGCTTTTTTTATGGCCAATATTGACCATGCTGATGAAAGTAGTTAAAATGACAGGATAATGACACATCGATCCACAACCTTTGATATCCGGTCCGCTGCCTGTTTCATCCGTGAAACAGAAAGCCTGATACAAGCCGGCAGAGAGCGGAAGAGAGCCGCTGTACTGCAGCACACCATCAATGTGCTGAAAGCCAGGTTCACCGGCACTCAGATGCAGGCCTGGATCACCGGCTCCCTCATCAGGGAAGGGACTTTCGGAGAAGGTTCGGACATCGATATCGTGCTGAAGAATTACACAGGCAGCAGGTTCGACATCTGGTGCGATCTGGCTGACGAACTTGGCGAAAACCTGGATGTGATTCTGTATGAAAAATGCGGATTCAGGGAGCATCTGGACGAACATTCCCTGAAGGTGGTATGAAAAATGCGCAGGGAATTCCCGTATGTTTTTGATGACCTGAAGCGGTTTGACGGATTTCTTGACGAATTGCTTTTATCGTAATGGTTGCGGGTCGATTTGAAATCGACCCCTACTTGATTTTATCTTCATTCAAGTGCATAATTGAAGTGTGCAGTTCGTGGAGGTAACAGTGAACATCACATTTCTGGAATTGCGTAAGAAACCGTCAAAACTGCTTGACGCGATCAGCAGGCGCGAAACGATCACTCTATCCCGGCGCGGGAAAAAAGTGGCTGCAGTCACCCCGCTGGGTCAGGAAAAAACAACTCAGGCATCAGAGCACAGGGCCTTTGGCATGTGGTCCGATCATCAAGGCCTTGGAGATGTTTTATCCTTTGTTCGTTCCTTGCGCCAGGGAAGATTCTGATGCTCTTTGACACTGATGTATTGATCTGGGCATTAAGGGGAAGCGTAAAGGCGGCCCGCGTCATTGATCTGGATTCAGACAGGTTGATTTCAGTTATCGGTTACATGGAATTGATCCAGGGAGCACGAAACAAGAAGGAAGTCCATCTGATTAAATCTTTTTTGAAAGACCTGCGGTTCAATCAGATTTCTCTGTCCGAGAACATCGGTCACCGGGCCGGTGTATACATGGAAGAATACTTTCTTAAATCCGGTTTATGCATGGCAGACGCTCTTCAGGCGGCTGCGGCGGTCGAAACACATGTTACTTTATGTACAGGAAACAGCAAACATTATCGGGCGATTGCCGAACTGGAGCTGAAGATCTTCCGACCTGAATGAGCAGGCGTTATTTTCTTGATTTCAGGTACTGCAGATACACCGGGCAGGTCAGGCAGCGCGCAAAATCATTGCGCTTGCAGCAGGGCTTTTCCCGCACTTCCCAGCAGTTTTTCCCGCTTTTGTATGCCTCGCACGAAAGGTATTCCGCGGCAGGGCAGACATGAATGTCCCAGCAATGGATTTCTTTATCAGGCGGCATTGGCGTTATCTCCTGGAGATACTATCGGCAGATAGCCGTACGAGCGTAAGCAGCAGTTGCCGAGCCCTTAAGGCGAGGATACTGCTGCTATGCGAGTTACGGATATCTGTACCCGAAACGAAGTGGAGGGTGCAGAATGGTAGGGGCGAATAATCATTCGCCCGAAAGAGGTAATTGGTGATTGGTAATTGGTGATGGGTGATGGGGAATTGCGTCTTTCACGGCACAGATGATAGCATCGCAGAGACGCAATGCATTGCGTCTCTACAGAGGAATATGGCCAAAACCCGCACCCTTGTTCGCAGCGCCCAATTGCCCCTGATCCTGGTCACAGGTTTCAAACCCTTTGGCGTGTTCAAGGTCAATCCCACTGAGGGCCTGATCATGACCCTGGCTGACCACCCGGGGCTTGTGAAGCGGGCGTCTGTTGTGCCAGTGGTGCTTCCCACAGGATACCGGGCGAGCGAGCGCGAGATCGCCAGACTTCTGAAAAAGCTCAACCCTGATGCAGTGATATCCTTTGGATTGAATTTCGGGGCTTCCAAAATAATGCTGGAGAGGATCGCGGTTAACATTGATGATGCGAACCGTCCTGACAATGCCCGCGAGACACGGCAGGGAACCCTGATTGTTCCGGACGGCCAGGCAGCTTACTGGAGCACACTGCCTCTTGATGCATTGCATAAAGCCTTGAACAAGGCAGGACTCCCTGCCGGTTACTCCAATCATGCAGGCACCTATGTTTGCAATCACCTGTTTTATTGCTGCAGGCACATAATTGAAGCCTGCGGCCTGAAATCCCGCTCAGGTTTCATTCACATGCCCCCTCTTCCGGAACAGACCACAGAATCATCACCGGTCACCGGTATGAATGCTGAAGACCAACTTGCCGGTGCCGTAACAATTATCGAAACGGTAGCCCGGTATTGCAGATAGTGTTTTTTCGCTTGCCAAAGCCGGAAACCCCCACTATAATTAGGTCAGCATTAATTCAGGAGGAAGTTGTATGAAGTTGCTCGCACTCTCAGTTCTCGTTCTCTTTTCTTTCTCCCTTTCAGCTGGTGAATGGATTACCCTGACCCGTAATGGTGGGCTTTCGGCCCAGCGCGTTATTGTCAGTGACGATGATCCGGAACTGGTAGTTGACTTCAAGGTGCCCGGTTTCCAGATTGAAAAGACCATGATCGACGGCAAAGAATATTCCAGTTTGAATCTGGAAGGTACGGCAGTGTCTTTAGAGCGCGGAGCGCCTGAACTCAGGTCAATCAGTGCTTTCATCGCTGTTCCTGCATGCGTCAAAGTCGAAGCTGAGATCAGGAACAGCCAGTTCAAGGTTATGGACAGCAGCCCGATTGTCCCATCCAAGGGCAATATCATGAGAAACATTGATCCGGATATGGTGGGTTACTCATTCGGTAAAGCCTATGAAACCCGCGGCTATTTCCCGACCGACAACAACCTGGTGCAGGTTTCCGCTCCCTTCCTGATGAGGGATGTATGGGGCGTTCGTGTCACCTTTACCCCCTTCCAGTACAACCACCAGGAAGGCAAACTTAAGGTGTACGAAAATGTCAGAATTGCCCTCAAGCCGATGGGCGCTATGAAGAGCAGCATCAGCAAAGCAGCTCATTCCTCGGATTTCAACAAGCTGTACAAAGATGTTTTCCTTAATCTGCAGCAGTCGAAAAAATCCCTGCGCGAAGTTGACCCGGAAACAGTCGCTGAAGATTCTGAAGCCAACATGACTGTTCCGCAGGAAGCCAAAAAGCTTCTGATTATCGCCCACGACTCGTTTGTTGACGCGTGCAATCCCCTGAAAGAGTGGAAAACACAGCAGGGCTACGCAGTCGACCTGGTCAAGCTGAGCGACATCGGTACTACAGCCGATCAGATCAAGGCATATCTGCAGCAGCGCTATGATGCCGGCAATCTCTGCTTTGTGACCTTAGTCGGCGACTCGCAGCACATTCCCACACTCAAAGGTCTTAATGAGAGGGCTGATTCCGACCCGTGCTATGTCAAGCTGGCAGGAAACGACAATGTGATGGACGCTTTCATCTGCCGCATTTCCGGCGAATCCGCCACAGGGATCGAATACATCGTGCAGAAGACCATTCATTACGAACAGTATCCGATGCAGGGCGCTGATGGCGACTGGTACAAGAACACCTTGGCAATTGCTTCAGCCCAGGGTTCACCGAAAGATTTTGAACGCACTGATGTGCTGAACAAAGCTCTGGCTGACAGCCTGGGTTTCACAGCCACTACCTGCTATGATACCACTTCTTACGGTGGCGCAGACAAATCCATCATCCCCAAAGCCGTTAATGAAGGCACAAACATTATCAATTACTGTGGCCACGGATCAACCACATCCTGGGGCACCAGCGGTTTCTCCAACACTGATTGCGGCAATCTGACCAATGGCATGAAACTGCCTGTGATCTGGTCAGTGGCTTGTGTTAATGGTCAGTTTGTCGGTAAGACCTGTTTTGCCGAAGCCTGGCTCAGAGCCGGAACCAAAGACGCTCCTGCCGGTTGTATCGGTATTGCCGCAGCTTCCACCAATATGGCATGGGTGCCGCCCTGTGTCTGGCAGAAGGAAATCATTGTCGAGCAGTCCTGCAAAAAATTGCACGATCTGTTCATTGTCCAGCACGCCTATGGCATTCTCAAGACCATGGAAGAATACGGCGTGACAGACAGCAGCGAAGGTAATCAGCTCAGTGAACAGACTCATTACTTCGGCGAAGGCACAGTTGCTATTCGCACAGCCGCAAGAAATGTGCAGGCTGATTCTTCCCTCAACCGCGGCGAACTTACAGTCAAGGTCAACGGTGGCGCAGGCCTGACAGTGTCCGCCTATAATGACAAATACGAGAATGTAATCGTGGCAGTCACCAACAGCAATGGCGAAGCCACACTCCCGATCAATGGACAGACCCTGTATTCAGTGACCGGTTCGAGCATTGTCCCGGTTATTGACAACGAGATCTGATTCAAGCAAAAGTCACTCAGAAAAGGACCGGTGCAATGCCGGTCCTTTTTTTTACGCTTGCCAAATTGCGGATCTGACCGAAAAAATACCTGATGAAACGCGCCATGGCAATTGTTTTACTGTTTGCCTCTCTGGAACTGACCGCGGGACAGATGCGCAAGCCGGTTCCTGATTTGCTGCTGCCGATTCGGCATGATACGAAATGGGGATACATTGATGAGTATGCGTATTTACGCATAGAGACTCAGTTCGAAAAGGCCGGTGACTTTTCCGAAGGACTGGCCGCAGTGCTGTCCGACTCAGGATGGTATTACATAGACATTCAAGGCCACAGACGGACCTGGCCTGTCAAATGGGAGGAAGCAGGCGCATTTCGAGAAGAGCGGGCATTGATCAAAACCGGGGGAAAGTTCGGATTTATCGATCAGAGCGGGAAAATTGTCATTGAGCCGAAATATGAACTGGCGCGGAATTTTTACGAAGGCTTGGCTGCAGTAAAACTTGGGGGCCTGTGGGGTTTTATTCGGAGCGATGGCACCAGTGCCATCGAACCGGTGTTTGACCAGACCGGTGATTTTCATGACAGCCTGTGCAGCGCATCATTGCATGGGCGATGGGGATATATCGACGGCTCAGGCGGATGGATTATTCAGCCCGGATTTGACGCATCCGGTGATTTCGCGGAGGAACTGGCTCCGGTGCGCATCGGCAGGAGATTCGGTTACATCAATACCGGAGGTTCACTGGTGATTGATTTACAGTTTACTGACGCCAGGCCATTTTTCGAAGGGCTGGCAGCAGTCAGGAACGGGAGCGCGTATTTTTTTATCGATAAAAACAATAACACTGTTATTCCCGGACCTTTTGAGGATACGCATAAGGGATTCAGGGATGGTTTCGCCGCAGTCAGAATCAAAGGAAAATGGGGAGTGATTGACAGGAAAGGGTTAATGACGATTGAGCCTCATTATCATGATGCGGAACTGATCGGATCAGGATTCGTCCGTATCTCCAACGGGATTCTTCAGGGATACACCAAGTGTGGGGGCTGGCGGGTCATGCACTTGCCGCAGCACCCGAGATTCGGCAACTATACAGATTTTTATCGCTGAAAAAAAGGCTTTTGCATCCATACCGCGAATAGGAAATCAAAGAAAATCTGTTCAACATTCCTCGGCTGGTGATGGAATTTCCTGCCCGGTTCGGCAGGTATAACGGTCTCCGACCTGACGGTAAAGAAAGATGTTACTGCAGGTCTTACCCATATGATTCCCGAACTCTTCCAAATAATGCGTCTCATTGAATGTGTGCATCGGGACAAAAACCCCTGGTTTCACCGTACGGATGAATTCAGGAGCTCCTGACCATCCGGCAATGCGGCGATCAGCATTGGAAAAAGCGATATCAATTTCTTCCTCTGCCAGACGATTGATCAGATGATCATAATAATCTAAGTATAAAGTGGTTTCTTCTGCGGACAGATCATCCCAGACCCAACGGGCTAAGTCGCCGCCGAAGTACACCTTCCATCCATCGAG